>CAZYLK010000008.1:0-63037 GCA_964648365.1 uncultured Phycisphaeraceae bacterium | reverse complement strand
AGGCGATTCGTGAAGAAAAGACAGCCGCATAGTGAACGGCGTTGCGTGCCACCCGTGCGGCGTGCCAACTCGCGCTACGTGCCACCCGCCGATCCTGCCACGTAGCCGCGACTGGCCGCGACGGATCGACCGGGCCAACCCATGTTGAACGGCCGGCGCCGGCCAGATATGATTCCTGACGGCCGGCTCGCAGCCGCGGGCCGCTGCGCCGTTGGGAGCTTGCACCTTGACGACTGCCATAGACGGAAAAACGATTCTCGTTGTCGATGACGATCCGGACATCATCGCGGCGATCAAGGCCGTGCTGGGCGACGCGGGCGCGGAGGTGGTCACCGTCGGCGATGGCGATTCCGCCATTGACGAGGCGGGCAAGCTCGATCCGGACCTGATCATCCTGGATGCCATGCTGCCGAAACGCAGCGGGTTTCTGGTGCTCGAGGCGCTGCGCAAGGGCAAGAAAAAGGGCGACCGGCCGCGGATCATCATGATCACCGGCAACCAGGGCCGCCGGCACCAGACCTGGGCCGAGAGCCTCGGCGTGGATGCCTACATCAACAAGCCCTTCCGGATGGACAAGCTCATCGGCGAGGCGAATCGCCTGCTGGAAGACTGAGCCCGCACGCCCTATGGCGAAAAGTTGAGCGCCCGCTGCCATACGCAGGCTCGCGGGTCTGCCTCCCGTCTGCACGAAGCACAGCCTGCCTCCGTCGGAGGGCAGGCCGGAGCCTGGCGGATCCGGGCATGTGCCGGGGATCGGTGTGCGGCGGGGCGCGAGCGTGTCCCGTTGACAGTCTCCGCGCCAGGCTGGAATATCTCCCGGACGTGACAGCCCGCCGACGTAGCTCAACGGTAGAGCACGGCTTTCGTAAAGCCGGGGTTGAGGGTTCGAATCCCTCCGTCGGCTATTCCTCCGGTTCCTCGCACTCGTCATCGACTGGTTCCGCCAGCCCGCGCTCGACCGCCAACTTCGCGTAGAGCGCATCCAGCCGATCCACCATCGTCCGCCAGTCGAAGTCGCTCAGGCATCGCTCACGGCCGTTTCGACCGAGTTCCGCCCGCCGCTTGGGGTCCGACGCCAGCAGGGCGACTCCCTCCGCCAGCCGCGCGACGTCGCCGTAGGGAACGCAGACCCCCGTTTCGTCGTTGATCACGACCTCAGAGGCGCCGTCGTTGTCGAAGCTGACGACCGGCACCTCCGTGAGCAGCGCCTGCACTACCGCGCGCGGCAAGCCCTCCCAGCGGGATGCGTGCAACAGGATGTCGAAGCTGTTGATCAACCGGGCCACCTCGTCCGGCGGCACCAGGCCCACGAACGTCACCCGGTCGCGCAAGCCCAGCTTGTCAAGCCGCTTCGCGTACCGCTCGCGGTGGGGGCCGTGGCCGATCCAGATGAACTTCGCCCTTGGCGCCGCCCGCACGATCGCAGGCATCGCCTGGATGATCTCGTCGTAACCCTTGTTGTCGAAGAGCCGTGCGACCGTGCCGATGACAAGCCCGGATTCGCCCACGCCCCAGCCGGTTCGTACCTGGGCGCGCATGTGCGGGTCGGGGCGGAACTGGTCGGTATCCATGCCCGACCGGATGGTGACGAAGCGGTCCTTCGGCGCCAGGCGCGCGGCCAGCGCCTGGTTGGTCATCGCGTCGGCGACACAGACGATCCGGTGCGTGCGCCGCGCCGCCACCTTCTCCAGGGCACGGTAGAGCCACCGCACCGGCGCCGGCTGAGTTCGGTTGAAGCTCATGCCGTGGATGGTGTGAACGACGATCGGCACCCCGGCGCGGGCGGCGGCCTTGCGACCGATGATCCCCGCCTTGCTGCTGTGCGTATGCACAACGTCCGGCGCCCAGTCGCGGAACAGCTCCACCAGTTCACCGACGGCTTTCCGGTCCTCGGATAGCTCCACCGCCCGTTGCATGTGCTCGAGTTGGACCAGTTCGGCCCCGGAAGCGTGGGCCTGCGGCCACAGCGAGCCTTCCGGCCCGGTCTCAGCCCCGGCCGCCAGGAGGACATCATGGTTCCGCTCAACCAGCCCGCGGCAGGTGAGCACGGTGTTTTCCTGCGCTCCGCCGATGATCAGCCGCGTGATGACATGACATATCCTCATGGTCGCTGCATGGTCAGAGGGGGGCCGTGCGGGGTCAAGCCGCGGGCGAATCCCGATGCGTCGGCTTCAAATCGACTGCCGAATTCTCTAGAATGGGTTCGCGAGCCTGGATTCAGATGAGTTCTGCGCCAAGTTGGGGAGTTGAGCATGAGCCTACGCACGTCGCACCGTTGGACCGTTCTTCTCGTCGCGCTGGCAGGGGCGCCGTCCGCGCTTCGGGCGCAACCGGTCGAGATCAACTTCGATGACCGTGTCGAGCCGTGCGCCTTCATCCAGACGCTGCCCCTGCGCGATCGGTATGCCGAACTCGGCGTGACCTTCGAGGGTCGCAGCCCGCTGGATGGGCCCGCCATCCTCGACACGTGTGGGAACTTCAACATCCAGCCGCACAGCGGCAAGAACTTCCTCGCGTTCCACCGCACCGCGCCCTATCCCGGCGGCGGCGTGGCGACCGATCCGTCGATCATGAACTTCGATCCGCCCGCCTTCGAGGTGTCGATCTGGGTCGCCGGCGCGCTGAGCGAGGGCTTGTTCGCGCTGGATGCCTATGACGCGGGGGGCAATCTGATCGCCAGCGACGAGGTCGCGGCGGAGACGTGGATGCAACTCAGCGTTCAGGGCGCGGGCATCGCCCGGGCCGTGCTGGAGGAGCGCGGTCGCGCCAGCCCTCCGATCTTCGTCGCGGACGATCTGGTATTCACCGCGGGCGAGGAATGTCCCGGTAAGGCGAAGGTCAAGGCCAAGTGCGTTCGCGCCGGCTGCGGCCTGCGGATCGTCGCCAAGCTCAAGAAGGGGCCGCCCGACAGCGCCGTCACCTTCCGCCTGGACGGAGACGTCGAACGCCGCGCCGGAACCAACGGTCGCGGCAAGGCCAAGGCGAAGTTCTGCCCGGTCGGCGAGGGCGACCACACGGTCGAGGTGGTGGAGTGCGGCGCGGCAGCAGACACCAGTTGCTGACCCCACCCGCGCGTCCGCCTGCGGTCGTGCCAACCTGAAATCGGGGCTGGACGTCCGGGGGGTGAGGTTCTAGACTCCCGGCTTCCGACCGGCCGCGGTACGCCCGGTCGCGGTAAATCGCTTGCCGGGGGAGTTTTCGGAGCAGCCCGTGAAGAACCAAGGAGTTGCCGGTTTCGCGTTGGTGGTCTGTCTGGTCGTGGGCGGGGCGGGGTATCTGTTCGCTCCCGCGCTCCAGAATTCCGCCCGCACCAATCACGAGGAAGCCTCGCGCAAGGTTGAGGAGGCGCGGCGCCTGTTGTCGCTCTACAACGCTGGCGTGGAGCGTGTCGCCAGCCTGACCGCGGGTGCTGCCACCGGCGCGGAGCAGGCGGTCGAGAAAGCGCGGGACGAAGCATTCGCGACGCTTTATCAGGACGAGGTGGATGCCACGGTCGATGCCTTCGGCCTGGACCGCAGCCGCCGACCCACCGGTCCCATCGACAAACAACTCCGTGACGGCGCCGGCAGTCTAGCGGCGCTCGTAGCGGAAAACGACCGGCTCCTGGCCGACGCACTGACCGCCGTGAGCGCGGCGATCTCGCTGGCGCCGGAGCATGCGCCCGCCAATCGTCTCAAGGGCGCCATTCTCTATTTCCAGGGCCAGTCACTGGCGCGGAAGTCCGCGGCCGCACGCGTCGAAGCGCTCGCCGCGCGGGATCGCGTGGCTGCCGCCGCGGCCGCGGTCGCAGCCGTGCAGCCGCGGACGACGCTGGTGTCCAACAGCGGGATCAACGAGGAACTGACCTCGATGGAGTCCCAGCTCGCGACGCACCAGGCCGCGGCCGGTGAAGTCAAGCGGGAACTCGCAGGGCTGGAGACGAACATCGCGCGGCTCGAAGGCGAGCTGGCAGCCGCGACGGCTGAGGCGGATGCGGCCCGTGCCCGGATGGAGGAGATGTCACGCAAAGGCATGGATCTGTCCCGCCAGGACGGCTACGCGATGTACGATCGTGACTATTCCGCCGCGGCCGAGACGTACCGCCGGGCGCTGAGCCGCATTCACGCGATCAATCACGGAACGTTGCCCAACGCGACGATTGATGCGTCCGGCGACTATCTCCGCGGCGCTTATCAGGAGAATGGCCGCAGCGAGAATCTGACCGCTGCGCCCGGTCTTTCGCACTATCGCGCCGAACGCGAACGGGTTGCGGCCGCTGTCGCGTCAGCCGATGAGGCCGTGTCGCGCTACCAGGAGCGAATCGGCCGCCTCAAAGGCATTCTGGCGACTTATCAACAACAGCAGACGACGGCCGCAAGTTCGATTCAGTCCGACCGGGCTGCCGGTACCGCTGCGATTGAGGAGCTGATCCGCGCCTCGGACGAGGCGGGTCGCATCGAAGGCGAGGCGATCCGCAAGTTCACACAGGCCGCGGGCGCTTACCGTACGGCCGAGTCCTCGGCCGATGCCGCCGTCCGCGACGCGGCGGAGGCATCTCGAAGTGTCACTACCGAGGCGGAAGCGGTGTCATCCGTCTCGATCGTCAAGGACGATTCGTGGATCGGCGCACACATCGCCACGGAGCAGGCCGCCGCGGAAACGGCTGCGGCCTGGCAGCACTACCAGCAGTACCAGCACGAAACGGCCAATGCGGAGTTGCTGGCGTCGGCCGCTCCTGCCCTCGGCGCATCCGACGCGACGGCGGAGGCCCGCCGCGCCCTGGCTGAGCAGGCCAGGACGGCCGGGCTGGGACTGGCACGCTCGGCTGGGCAGATCTTTCAGCGGTCCCACGGCAAACTCGGCCGAAACTGGACCGTGGTCGCCGAGTACGCCGGCACGGCGTACCTGCTGGTGCTCTTCGGGGAGCGGCAGCACCTCAAGGACGTGATCGCGAATTATCGGAACGCGATCGCCGGCCGCGAGGCGACCCCTGCGGCGGCGCCGTTTAAGGAGCGTCTGTCCAAGCTGGAAAAAATGCAGTGACACTGGCGCTCGGTCGCTGGTGGTCGTGCTGTAAGAGTTTGTCAGGGAATGCGGGGTGGCAGGGTCTCGCGGCGCTTTGGTCTTGACGGCGGGGGTCGTCAGGACGATAATCTCTATAGAGACTCCGGGTATCATAGATCGTTTTTCTTCCGGATCGTCGTCGTTCGATTTGGCTGCGTGAAATCTACAGGGGAACGGCACTCACGGCGGTAAATCGCAACTGATCACATCGCACGCGGCTGAACTGCGCGCGATGCCGGCGCTGGCGCGAAGAAGAGCAGGGATCGTATGCCCGGATTCTACAACGCTGACCTCGACCAACTCGCCCACCAATTGACGCTTTCGCCTCGGCGACTGCGGCTTGAGCAGATTGACAACATCGAGCGTCTGCTCGCCCTGGTGCAAGAGGATAGAGCCTACCCCTACGACTGGGTCTGTTACCACATTACGAAGTTTCAGAAGCGCGGCCCGGACACCGGCGCCGCGATTCCGGGACGTGCGCTGATTTCCGACCTGGTGCGCATGGTCGAGCGCATCAGCCGTAAGGCGAACCTGACTGCCGCTGAGGTGGTCGAGCCCTGCCTGACGCAGGATGAAGTCGCTCAGGAACTGCAGGTCAGTCCCAAGACCGTGCGCCGCTGGCGCTGCCGCGGGCTGCTCGGGATTCGCATTCTGGGCGAGGACGGCGTGAGCCGCCTGATGATGCCGCGGCGGTTCGTGGAGCGCTTTGTCGGGCAGAATCGTGCCCTGGTCGAGAAGGCGGCGTCGTTCAAGCAGCTTTCCGACGACGAGCGGCGGCACATCATCGAGCGGGCACAGTCGCTGCTCTCGCAGAAGCGGATGAAGCTGCACGAGACGGCCCGCGTCATCTCCGCTGAGACCGGCCGCGCCATCGAGACCATCCGATACACCCTCCGCCGCTTTGACCGCGCCAACAAGGGCCGGGCACTGTTCGGCGTGAAAGGCCAGCCTCGCCTGACGCGGCGCGAGGACGCGATCTGGAACGCCCACGCGTCCGGCGATTCGGTGGTGACGCTTGCGTCCGCGTTCGAGACGTCGGTCGACGAGATTGAGCGCGTCCTGCGCGAGGTTCAGGTCCGCCGGTGGCGGGAACAGCCGCTCCTGCACGTGCATAACGAGATTTTTGAGGCGCCCGGCGCCCGGTCGATCATCCTTGGCGCACCCGAGCCCGAGGGCGAGTCCGCCGAGCCGCATCGCGCCCCTCCCGAGCTTCCCGCCTATATCCGTGCTTTGTACGACGTGCCGCTGCTGACAGCCGAGCAGGAGCAGGATCTCTTCCGCCGCTACAACTTCGTCAAGTATCTGGCCGCGCGGCGGGTCAAGTCGCTTGATCCCTGCACCGCCACGGCCGGCGATATCGAAGAGGTGCAGGCGCTGATGACGCAACAGGAAACGCTGCGCCAGCGGATCATCCGGGCCAACCTGCGGCTGGTCATCAGCGTCGCCAAAAAGCACGTCGGCTGGACGAACCAGTTCTTTGAGGTCGTCAGTGACGGCAACATGTCGCTGATGCGCGCCGTCGAGAAGTTCGACTACAGCCGCGGCTTCCGCTTCAGCACCTACGCGTCGTGGGCGATCATGAAAAACTACGCCCGCACGATCCCCGAGCAGCACTTCCGCCTGTCCCGCTGCGTCACCGGTCAGGACGAGGTTCTCGCGGCCGCGCCGGATCATCGCGAGCCCGAGCATCCACAACCCGACGCGGAGCAGGTGCGCGAAATGCTCAAGGAGGGCCTCGCCGGCCTCAGCGATCGCGAGCGCGAGGTCGTCTCCGCCCGCTTCGGCCTGTTCGAAGAGAAAGAGGCCAAAACGCTCCAGGAAATCGGCGACCGCTACGGCGTCACCAAGGAGCGCATCCGCCAGATCGAACGCCGCGCCATCAAGAAGCTGAAGGCCGTCTTGTCGCCGTCGCTGGCGGACATCGTCGCTGCGTGAAAGCTCACCGCGGAGAGCGCAGAGAGCGCGGAGAATCGGGTGTGAACCGGGGTTCCGCGAACCTGCCTGGATCGTTTGTCGCGCCGAGTGGCTGTGTTCAGGATGCCTGAGCAGGCTGTGCCGCTCGCGACGGGGCCAACGCGGCTTTCCCCGCCTGAACTCGGATCTGCCACTGCCCCCGACGGGCGGACGGTCGGTCCTGTCAAGTCGCTGCATTCCGCAGGTCGATAAAATGCCAGTGTGAACGTCCTGGGGATCATCCTGGCGCGGGCGGGCAGCAAGGGGCTGCCTAACAAGTGCGTCGCTCCGCTTCTGGGGCGGCCGCTCATGGACTACACGTTAGATCACGCGCTCGCGGCTACTCAGCTTCGCGCGGCGGTGCTGACGACGGATTCCGAGGCTGCCCGCACGGTGGCGGCGGCGCGTGGCGTCGCGACGATTGACCGGCCGGCGGAACTGGCCACCGACACCGCCACGGTGGATGCGGCCGCGCGGCACGCGGTGCTGGCGTGGGAGAAGTCGGCTGCCGCGTTTCACGTCGATGCGGTGGTGCTGCTCTATGCGAACATCCCCGTCCGGGCGCCGGGGCTTCTCGATCGGGTCATCGAGCACCTGATCAAGACCGGGGCGGATTCGGTCCGTACCGTGGCGCCGGTGTCCAAGCAGCATCCCGACTGGCTGCACCGACTCGACGGCGACCGAATGTCGCAATACCGCGCCAACGGCATCTTCCGCCGGCAGGATCTCGAACCGCTCTACTATCACGACGGCGCCGGCGTGGTGGTGCGGCGGGAGCCGCTGTTTGAGGCGGAGAGATTTCCCGAGAACGGCCAGGCCTTTCTGGGCAGCGATCGGCGGGCGATCGTCTGCCGCGCCGACGATGCGGTGGACGTAGACGAGCCGCTCGATCTGCTGCTGGCGGAGGCGGTGCTGCGCTCGCGCGGCGCGGCCGAGCCGATGGCGGCGCTGACATGACGGCGCCGCCCACGAGCACCAGCGCGCAGCCGCCCCCCCCCGGGCGAGACGGCGACAGGCGCATCGACCTTGGCAGACGCGCGATCGGCGACGGCTGCCCCGCGTACATCATTGCCGAGGCCGGCGTCAACCACGACGGAGCACTGGACCAGGCCTTGGCGCTGGTGGACGCGGCGGCTGCGGGCGGGGCGGATGCGGTGAAGTTCCAGTGGTTTACCGCAGACGCACTGGTCTGCGACGCTGCTCCGCTGGCGGAGTATCAGCGCGGCCGAGCGCCGGCCGTCGAAACGGGCGGCGGTCAGCGGGACATGCTGCGCAGGTTGGAACTTGCCGCCGACGCCTTCGCCGCGATTGCGCAGCACTGCCGGGGGCGCGGGATCGACTTTCTGGCGACACCGTTCTCGATTGAATCGCTCGATGCCTATGCCGCTTCTCGCCCGCCGGCGGTGAAGATCGCCTCGACGGATCTCGTGAACCGTCCCCTGTTGCAGCGCGCGGCCGCCACGGGCCTGCCGCTGCTGCTGTCCACGGGTGCGTCCACGCTCGACGAAATTGCGCGGACGGTTCGCTGGCTGGTCGAGTGGCGTGCGCTGGATCGAGCCGTGCTGATGCACTGCGTCAGCGCCTATCCGACGCCGCTGAGCGAAGCCAACATCGCCGCGGTGCGAGGCTTGCGGCAGCGATTCGGCGTCTTGACCGGCTACAGCGATCATACCGTTTCCACTCGGACCGGTGGCTGGGCGGTCGCGTGCGGCGCGTGCGTCATCGAAAAACACCTGACGCTCAACCGCGCGGCCGACGGGCCGGACCACGCCATGTCGCTCGACCCGGACGGGTTTCGTGACTACGTCAGCCACGCCCGCGAAGCGGAGCAGGCGCTGGGGAACGGTGCGCCCGGAATGTCGGAGGTCGAGCGCGACGTGCGCGAGGTCGCGCGGCGCAGCGTGGTGGCGGCGGTGGACCTGCCCGCCGGAACGGTGCTGACGGCGGAGATGCTGACCGTCAAGCGCCCGGGGGGGGGCATCGAACCGGCCGACCTGGAGCAATTGATCGGCCGGCGATTGACCACTCCACTGACTGCGGATGCGCCGCTTTCATGGCAGGTGGTGGAGCCGCTGCGCGGCTCGGGGAGTGAGGGAGTAAGGGAGTGAGGGAGTAAGGGAAGAGAAGACCGGGACACAATCCGCACGCGGCTCGCCGCAACGAACGCCGCGACGGGGCCGGACATGTCAGTCCAGGGCAAGGCGCCGGGTGGTCGACACCGGGATCCACGGGATGCCTGAAAGTGCGACACAGGTCGGTGGAAATGCTGGCGGCCGCAGAAAGGGTGTCAACGAAACAGAAAGCAAGGGGCGCGGCCCCGGTCTCAAAGGAAACTCATGACGCAGCGGCCTTGATGCTTACAGGCCGCGGGAACCTGTACAACATCCCGATGTCTTCCCTCACGCCCTTACTCCCTCACTCCCTTACTCCCTCGCGCAAGCCGCGAAGGCGGCGCCGCGCGACCCGCGTGGCGGTGGTGACGGGGACGCGGGCGGAGTACGGCCTGCTGACTCCTGTCATGCGGGCGATCTCGCGGCGGCGCGAACTCGAACTGGGCGTGATCGTGACGGGTATGCACTTGCTTAAGAAGTTCGGCCGGACGGTGCGGCAGGTGGAGGCAGACGGATGGCCGATCGTGGCGAACGTGCGCATGCAGCAGGGAGATGACGGTCCGCTGGATCAGGCCCGCGGGCTGTCGCGCGGCGTCGCGGGAGTCGCGGAAGCGCTGCATGCGTGGGACGCCGACGTGGTGCTGGTGCTGGGCGATCGGATCGAAGCGCTCGCGGGCGCGCTGGCGGGCGTGACAACGGGGCGCATCGTCGCGCACATTCACGGCGGCGACGTCGCCCCCGGCGACGTCGACGACCCGCAGCGGCACGCGATCACCAAGCTCGCGCACGTGCACTTCGCGGCAACAAAGACGTCGGCGCGGCGGATCATCCGCATGGGTGAGGATCCGTCGCGTGTTCACCTCGTCGGCGCGCCCGGGCTCGATGATCTCGTTGACTTGGCGCTGCGCCCGCGAGCGGCGAATGTGGCAGCAACCACGCCCTTGGGACAACCTGGCTTCAGCCTGGCGGCGGGGGGGGGCACATCCACTCGTTTGGTTCCATCCCGAAAGCAGACTCCGCGCGGGCTGAAGCCACGCGGCTCGCTTCAGACGGCCGCAGAATTGACGCAGGGGCTTGGCAGCGACGAACCGTATGCGGTGGTGATGCAGCATGCCTACGGCCGTTCGGCGGCGGTGGAGCGTCGGGTAACGGCCATGGTCCTCGACGCCGCGGCCGCGGCCGGCCTGCGGCGCGTCATCGTCTTTCCCAACAGCGACCGCGGTCACACCGGCGTCATCGATGCGATCGAAGCACACCTGCGTCGATCACCGGCTGGAAGCGTCGACGTCCATCGCTCATTGCCGCGTGACGCCTTCCTGCGCGCACTGATCGGCGCGAGCCTGGTCATCGGCAACTCCTCGAGCGGAATCATCGAAGCCGCATCGGCCGGCACGCCGTCGGTCAACGTGGGCGACCGCCAGCGCGGGCGGGAGAAGGCGGGTCGCAGCGTAATCGACGCGGCGGAGTCGCCCGATGCGATCCGCGCCGCCATCGGCGCGGCGCTGCGCCTGCGCCCGAGGACTGGCGGCCGCACCGTCTACGGCGACGGCCGCGCGGGCGAGCGCGTTGCGGATGTCCTTGCAGAGCTGCGCTGCGATGATGCGCTGCGGCGGAAGCTGATCACATACTGACTCACCGCAGAGGGGATACTGTCAGCGCAGCCTCAATCCTCGGGCGCAGGTCGCGCAGGCTCCAGCAGCGGCACGCGCGCCGGGGTTCACGGACGCGCGCCGCCCATATCACGGGCAGTCGTAGGCTCTTTTGGGGTGAATGGCCCCCACGATCGCGCTGGCTGCGCCGTCGCCGCTGATCGCGACCGAACCGCCAAACCGGTCCAGCGCCGCGCCGATGGCGACCGCGCCGCCAAAGCGGGCGCCGGGTTTACCATGGCCGGGCAGCAACTTGAAACGCAGATCCGCCGTGCTCACGTCAAAGACGTAGGCGGCGTCGGCGGCGCCTCGCCCCCTCGTGGATTTGACAGCCGGGACCGAAATCTGCCACACTCCCGGTCTGCGGCGCCGATGACGGCGCCACGGGTCGCTGCCGCGTACATCTTTGACTCTCTCATGGACCAGGAGTGACGAGAATGCCATCCACTACCCCGGCCCCTTCCCGATTCGCGTTACGGCGCGGCCGCATGACGGTGCTGACGCTCGCCCTGCTGACGCTGACCGTGGGTCAAGACGGCGGGAGCCAGTCCTGTGGCACGGACGGGTTCACCTGCGCCGGGCCGAGCCAGCTCTTTCTGACCCTATCGCCTGGCACGCACCTGAGCGCCGTCGATGGTGATTCCACACTTCTGCGCGCCACGGTCGCGGGGGTCACCACCAGGTGCAAATCGGCGAACGTCGACTGGAGCGTCACCGCGGGATCGGGACAGGTCGAGGTCATCAGCAGGACGATCAACAGCAGCGATGCGATCCTGACGGTCCAGGGCGGCGAAGATATTACGGTACACGTGTCCGCGGAGTGCAGCGACCCCAGCGCTGGATACGGACTCGACGACGACGACGTCATGATCGCCGTCGAGCCGTGCGTTGCCGACGGCGGCGCCTGCGACGGTGGCGACGACCTGTGCTGTTGCGGCTTCGCCTGCGACGCGGCGACGGGCGCCTGCGTGGCTCAGGATCTGTCGGGTGACTGGGATTTCAGCATCGATGTGATCGCCACGTCCGGCAGGTGCGCGTCGGAGGGAGAAGAGGATGATGGCACTGTGGTCACCCGCATCACGATCGTTCAGTCCGGCTGCGACATCACGGCGTCCGGCTGGCTGGGCGACCCGAACCTCGCGCTGACCGGCCGCACGCGCGGCGGCTTCATCACGTTTTCCGGCGAGTACAGCGAGGACGGCGGCACCACGACGACGCGTCACGTCCTGAACCTTGACTCACCCACCGAGATCTCTGGAACCGAGTACTGGAGCTGGCGCAGCGGCAGCGACGTTTGCAGCGGCAGCCGCAGCAGCGTCAGCGCGGTCCGGGTGGAATAGCTTGCGTCTCCCGCTCGTCCGGGTGCGCACAAGCGGCCGAGACAGCCGGAAGGCTCCTCGTTTGTCAGTCCGCGGTCACGGGTGGCACTCCACCTTGCGATAGGTCAGCGGGCAATCGCTTGCAATCACGCAATACTCGCCCGGTTCGAGATTGGACCAGAGGGCTTTCGCCTTGCCCTTTGCGTTTACGGTGGCGGCCCGACAGGTTTCATTCCCATCCAGCGTACAGTCCTCGGGATCAGTGCAGAGGCCGATCTGCGTCCCCCTCCGCAGTGTTGTTGAGACCGTGCCGCGCAGCTCGATGCGCCCCTCATCGGAATCGCACAGCGTCTTCAGTTTCGTGACGAGCCGGCAATCGACGTCCGAACCATACTCCCATGTGTCGCGGAGCCAGGTCTGCCCGGTGTAGCCGCCGAAGAGGACCGTCCTGTTCGCTGCGCTGTCGTAGGCCATGGCGTGTCCGGAGCGCGGGTTGGGTCCATACGCAGGCTGCTGAGACCAGATATTCCCATCCCATTCCCAGGTCTGGCCGTCCCGTCCTCCCGTGATGCTCCCGCCAAAGAGGCGCGTTACACGGCGGGCGGTGTCGTACACCATCGCGTGGCCGAGGCGCGGGCTCGGGCCTTCGGTGGAGCGGAGCACCCAAGTCATCCCGTCCCACTCCCAGGTCTCGCTGTCGCCCCAGTTCCAGCCGCCGCCGAAAAGCACCGTGACTTCCCGATCGCGGTCATACGCCATGGCAGTCGCCGGACGCGCGGTTGGGCCGCTCCTGCTTCGCAGCGACCACTTCCGCCCGTTCCACTCCCAGGTTTCACCGTCGAGCCACCCGTCCCACCCTCCATACAGCACGGTGACACCGCGCGCACTGTCATAGACCATCGCGTGACTATTCCGCCGACGGGGCCCCCGCGTCGATCGGAGCGACCATTCCCGGCCATCCCATTCCCACGTCTCGCGGCTGCGCCGCCCGTCGTTTCCCCCGAAGAGCACGGTCACGCCGCGGCCATCGTCGTAGGCCATCGCGACGGAGGAGCGTGGACTGGGTCCAGTCGTAGACCGAAGCCACCAATTCGATCCGTCCCACTCCCAGGTATCACCGAAGTAACGCGGGTGGTGGTAAATCTGATAGCCGCCTCCAAAGAGCACGGTCACGCCCCGAGCGCTGTCGTAGGCCATTGCATGGCCGGAACGGCTAGGCGGTTCCTCCGTCGCCCGCAACGACCACAGCGGGTCGCCGCCGAGGGCCTGGAGCGTCGTGAGAAAAAGGCCGAGAAGGATCGCAACTGGCAGGGCAACGCGGGTTCGAGGCATGGTCGCGCTCCTGATCGTCAATGCCTCACTGATTCAGCGCACGCATTCACACGCCGACGCCGCGGCGCAGGCTTCAGCCTGCGCACTCTCCGCCGGAAGGGAAGCGGCTACGCATCGCCCAAGCCAATTCAGGGACAGGCGTACGCCTTTTCATCCGCCGCCCCGCAGCCCCAGGCGGCCGTCGCATCCCCGGCGCCGGATGGACGGTTCTTGAACTTTATCTTGCCCTTGCCGTCAGCGTTAATAATGCCGGACTTCTTCGATCCGTCGGGAAGGGTGACCGCAAACTCGTCTCCTTCCAGCCCGTTGGCCAGCAAGACCTTCAGTTGATTGGCTCCATTCTGGTCCTGGCACGATGCCTTTTTGATCTTCTCATGGCCGCCGCACACGCATGCCGCATTCATGACGTGAGCCGCCCCGGACCGCTTGCCGTTCGTATTGTCAGCAGGTGCTCCGATGAAGGCGCTGTCGCCGCTGATCGAGACCGATACGCCAAACGCCGGCTTCCTTCCACGGCTCGGCACCAGGGTGCGAATCTGTGTGCCGGATTCGACATCAAACAGATAGGCCGTACCGGTACGACCGCGGAGCGATCCGATGACGGCCGTAGCGCCGCTCAACGCAACCGAAACACCGAATCGGTCAGCCGCAGCACCCTCATCGGGCAGCAGCTTGTGCAACTGCTGGCCGGTGGTCACGTCGAATACGTAGACGGCCCCCGAGTGTTCGCCCAGATCACTGTCGTAATCCGCCGCGATGACGGCCACGTCGCCGCTGAGCGCTACGGAGTGGCCGAATCTGTCGCCCGCGGCGCCGTCGTCGGGCAGGAGCTTCGAGAGTTGCTCGCCGGTGGTGATATCGAAGACGTACACCGCGCCGGAATCGGCGCCGTTGTCGTCGTCGCGAAACGCCCCCACGATGGCCAGCGTCCCGCTGATGGCCACGGAGCCACCGAAGAAATCGCTCGGTGCGCCGTCGTCCGGCAGCAGCTTGAACAACTGCTCGCCCGTGGTGGTATCAAAAACGTACGCGGAGCCAGAGTAGCTGCCGTTCGGTTCGTCCCACACGGCCGCGACGATGGCGCGCGTGCCGCTGATTGCCACGGCAGCGCCGAAGCGATCGTCCCTGTCGCCGTCGGCGGCCAGGAGCTTGAAAAGCTGCTCGCCGGTAGCGGCGTCGAAGAGGTAGGCGGACCCGGAGCCGGCGCCCCGGTCGTCGTCATCGGGGGCGCCCGCAATGACGGTCGTTCCGTGGATCGCAACGGCCTGTCCGAATACGTCCGCGGCGGCGCCGTCGTCGGGCAGCAGCTTGTAGAGTTGTTCGCCCGTGATCATATCGAACAGGTAGGCGGATCCGGAGTCTTCTCCGTGGTCGTCATTAAGGCGAGCGCCGACGACGCCGATCGACCCGTCTATCGCCAAGGGGGCGCCGAAGCTGTCCTTTCTCGCGCCGTCGTCCGCGACGAGCTTTAGCAGTTCCTGGCCACAGTTCTGGGCGCAGGCCGTCACGCATCCGATCAGGATAGCTATCGCGACATGGGCGGGCATCGAAGAACTCATCTTGGTCTCCTTGTACTTCAACCACACGTACGACCAGAGCAACACGACGATGCGACATGGGAATCGCACCGACGGTTTACGTCACGGTTCCGGATCGAGAATCGACTGTACGTCTTCGACCGCTGTGCAGCCGGCGATGCCGCGACATTGGGCGCCTGCCTCGCATCCACACCAGCCACGATCTTGATTGCGCGCATCGATGACCCGGTCCGCCCCCCAGCGATGCGGCCGGACGCTACCCGAGAAAACATGCCGGAGATCGGCACCGTCGACCGCACTCCGGATTGTACCCCATGACGGGGAGCGAGTTCAAGCCAAATCCTGGACAATTTTCTTGCTGGGGGCGTGATACCTTGGGTGGCACGAAGGCCACGGCCTCGAAGGCGAGACCATGCCACGATGTGCCTCGCGCCGAAACTGTCACGTATCCTTCCTTGCTGCTGCTTGCTGATCGCCGGCGTGGCGGGGCTCGTCAAATCGTGTCCGGCCTTGTCGGATCCCGCCGCCGTGGTTGAACCGGTGTGATCGATTCGGCACAATGGCCCATGCCGCTTGCCGGCCGGGGTTCGTCAGTGCATTGCTCGCCGCAGCGCTGTGTCGCCAGGAGGCGTCGGTGCCGTTGACGACACGACCCCACGCCGGATTGTGCGGCCATTCGGGGCTTCGGGAGGAGGTGAACCCGGATGATGCGGGCTCGCCCCCTCACGGCGAGCCCGCTGTCGTTTCTTAAGCCCTTTCCTCCGGAGATTGCGATCAATGACTTTCCCCTCGATGCGGCCGCACACTGGAACCCGACGCCGGACGACCGACACACCGGGTGGATGCATGAGCGCTGATGACCGTCGACCCGCCTCTTGCGGGCGCGGGTTCGGCCGCATGTACACGCTGGCGCGGACGGCCGGGGTCGCACTCGCATTGACGGCCGCGGCTTCGGCCCAGTGGACGCAGTGGGGCGGGCCGAATCGGGACTTTACCACGCAGCCTGCCAGCCTGGCCGACAAGTGGGAGGAGGCCGGGCCGAAGCAGGTGTGGAAGCGGGCGCTGGGCGACGGCTATTCGACGGTGCTCGTTGACGGCGACGCGCTGTACACGATGTATCGCACCGGCGACGACGAGTTCACCGTGTGTCTCGACGCGGCCACCGGCAAGACGCGCTGGGAGCACAAGCAGGCGTCGCCGTTTACGGAACTGATGGCCCAGTTCGGCCCGGGGCCGGCGGCCACGCCGCTCGTCGTCGGCGACCGGCTCTATTCGATCGGCACCAACTCGGTGCTGTACTGCTTCGACAAAAAGTCAGGCAAGCTCGTGTGGACGCACGACATGCCGAAAGAGTTCGGCGCGGAGGTTCCCGGGCGCGGGTACTCCACCAGCCCGGTGGCCTACAAGGATACGATCATCACCTTTGTCGGCGGCGGCGAGGGTCAGGCGCTGATGGCGTTCAACCAGGCGGACGGCAAGGTCGCGTGGAAAGCGCTCGACTTTCAGCCCACGCACTCGTCGCCCATCCTGATTCGCTTCAACAACCAGGATCAGCTCGTCTGCTTCATGGCGGCGGAGATCGCCGGTGTCAGCCCGATCGACGGCAAGCTGCTCTGGCGGCACGAACACCCGACGCAGTACGGCGCGAACCTCTCCACGCCGGTGTGGAACGGCAAGGATCTGCTGTTCTGCTCGGCCGCGTACGACTCCGGCAGCCGGGTGATCCGGCTGAAGGCGGACGGCGACAAGACGACCACCGAGGAACTCTGGTTCCACCGCAAGATGCGCCTGCACCACGCCAACCCGGTGATCGTCGGCGACATGGTGTACGGGTCGAGCGGCGACTTCGGGCCGGCGTTCTTCCAGGGGCTGCGGCTCGAAGACGGTGAAGTGCTGTGGCGCGAGCGCGGCTTCACCAAGGCGACCTGCCTCTGGACCGGCGACAAACTGATTATCCTGGACGAGGACGGGAATCTGGCCCTGGCCCAGGCATCGTCCGAGGGGTTGAAAGTCCTGTCGCAGGCCAAGGTGGCGACGGAGAAGTGGGCGTGGGCGGCGCCGACCCTGGTGGGCAAGCGCCTTTACATTCGCGACCGGAAGGACATCATGGCCTTCGACCTGGGCTAAGCTGCCCGAGGATTGTGTGGCACGGCCTTCCAGGCCGTGATTCCACCGGCTGGAAGCCGGTGCCACGCGCCGGCGCGAGTCGGTACGAATGATAGCCTGCTTTGCCGTGCCTATTGCCATGACAAGTTCATCCCGATTCTCGGCCGTTGCGTCGCTCATTCATCCTCATTCCTCCGTTGCCTCGCGATGCAGGCGACGCAAGATCCTCATGGTTGCGAGCCTGGCTCTTTCGGGCCTGGCGGCGCTCGCGCCGGCCGCGCGGGCTGACGACCTGCCGCCGCCGGATTCGCCGGTCGGCAAGGCCTTTGCAGAATGGCTCAAGGTCGTCCGCAAGGGCGAGTCCGAGGAGATGAAGAAGCACTACGAGGCCACCTTCACGGAAGCGTTTCGCAAGCAGGTGCGCTGGCCGACTTACGAGGTGCTCATGGGCACCGCGACCGGGCCGCTGCGCATCGCCGAGATCAAGCGCTATGAAGGCGGGCAGGACTACGGCATGGTGGTCCACGCTGTCACCAGCAAGGGCGAGTGGCTGAAGATGTCCATCTCGGTCGAGAGTGTCAAGCCGCACCTGATCGACGGGCTGCTGCTTCAGCCGGGTACGGCGCCGGTCAACGACGATGACGCGTTCAAGTCGTTCACCGATTTGAAGGATTTGCTCACGAAGCTCTGCAAGCTGCACGGCGTGCCGGCGATCGCGGCCGCACATGTCAAGGGAGACAAAGTCGTCGATGTCGCCGTGGTGGGCGTGCGGCGGCATGGCTCGCAGGAGGCGGTCGAACCGGGCGACCTGTTTCACATCGGTTCGGTCACCAAGTCCGTCACAGCCACGATGGTCGGCCGGCTGATCGAGGAGGGCAAGCTCGACTGGGACATCACGCTGGCCAAGGCGCTGCCCGACATGAAGATGCACGACGCCTATCGCGAAGTCACGCTGACGCAGCTCATGCAGCATCGCGGCGGCATCACGCCGGCGCTGACCTTCGATCAGGAGCAACTGGACCGGCTCACGGCGCTGGGCGGCTCGCCGACGGAGCAGCGCAAGGCGTTTCTTGCCGACATTCTCATGATGCCGCCGGTCCACACGCCGGGCACGAAAAGCGAGTATTCCAACGCGGGCTACGCGCTGGTGGGCTACATCGCCGAAGTCGCGGCGGGCAAGCCGTGGGCGCAGCTCGTGCGCGAGTACGTGTTTGAGCCGATGGGCCTGAAGTCCGCCGGGTTCGGCTGGCCGGCCACGCACGAGCGGCCGTACCAGCCCCACGGCCACGGAGGCAGCGGCGACGCGATCCAGGTGCAGCCGATCGGCGAGTATGAACTGGGTGAGTTCCTCGCCCCGGCCGGCGACGTGAACATGTCCGTCAATGACCTGGCCCGCTACGCTGCGTATCACCTGGCCGGCCTGCGCGGCAAGGACGGCCCGCTCAAAGCCGCCACGATCAAGCGGCTGCACACGCCCGCCCCGGGCGACGACTACGCCGGCGGCTGGGTGGTGGCCGAGTTCGAGGGCAAGCCGATGCACTGGCACAACGGCTCGGCCGGCACGTTCTACACGCTCGTCAGCCTGCTGCCCGAAAGCGATCAGGCGATTGTCGTCATGATGAACCAGGCGGACGAGGTCGAAGCGCTGGCGCGGCGCATCGCGGAGGCGGCGGCGCGGAAGTAGGCTTGCTCCGGGTGGGTGGAGTAGGGCGGCGGTAATCCGCAGACCAATGGCTGCGTTGGCGGAATAGTGTTCGTGTGGCGGCTTCCTGATCCGCACGCGGCGGACGGTTTGGATGGCCGACGTCTCGCGGCGGTCTTAACGGCATCTTAACGTGTCCGGGTACAATGACTCACGTTGCGCCGCGGGGGCTTGCGCTGGCCCGGGTCGCGCGGTGCATGGCCGATCCGCTTTGGAGCCGAAACCGCGATGCCGTTGCCATCGTCGATCCTTCACGCCATCCGTATCCTCGTCGCCTTGGCGGCGTCGGTCTCGACCGCCGTCGCGCAGTCGCCCGTGCGCGTCGCGACGTGGAACATTGAATCCGTCGGTGAACCCGGCAGCGGCCAATACCGCGCCGCGGCCCTGGTGCTCAACCGCGTCGGGGCGGACGTGGTGGCGATCAACGAAGTCAACGGCAACGTCGAAGCCGGCTACCTCGAGACGCTGGCGAGCGAAACCGGCTACGAGCACGTCGTCGTGCCCACGACCAACCCGTTCGGAAGCCTGCGCAACGGATTCATCAGCCGGCTGCCGCTGCGCGAGACCGTGATCCACACGTCTGGGTCGATTTCCGGCGACGGCAGCGCCAACGATCTGACGCGCCTGATCATCGAGGTGGTCGTCGACGTGCCCGATACACCGATCGACCTGACGCTGGTGACCAATCACCTGAAGGCCAGCACCACCAACGCCGACGAGTTCCGCCGGGCGTGCGAAGCGGCGCGGTTTGAACAGGTCGTTGCGGACCTGGCCGGCTCGCGCGAGGCGTTCGTCATCCTCGGCGACATGAACGCCGTCGTGACCGGTCCGCCGGGTGTGCCCAATCCGTTTGTCGAGTTGCCCACGGGCCTGCCGCAGTCGTTCCGTCTGGGCCTCGATCTGCGCGAAGTGCTGTATCGAGAGGGCGGGATCATCAACGATCCGTTTCATTACATGGGTCGCTGGAACGGCCCTGCCACGACGGTGCTCGACGCCCGGCAGATGGACGGCTTTCAGGGCACGCACGTCAGCGGGCGACGCATCGACTACATCCTGGCCAGCCACCGCCTTTCCGGGGCCTGCGCGCCGGCGGAGGTTTACGATTCGGCCGATGAGCAGCGCGGGGGGGGGCTGCCGAAGTACGGCGATCCGCTCCCGCCCGGCATCAGCGCGGCCGCGTCCGACCATCTGATCGTCTTCGCCGATCTGGTCGTGCCACGCAGGGAAGGCTCCCACGCCGATCGCGACGGTGACGGCGACGCAGATCTGGCCGACGCAGCCGCGTTTCAGACCTGCTTCACCGGCCCCGGCCGTGGTCCGCTCGCTGAGCCGTGCCGCGTATTCGACGTCGATTGCGACGACGACGTCGACTTCGTCGACCATGCCGCGCTGATTGCGGCGGTGGAAGCGGGAGCGCGCTGAACCTGCGCAGAGGTCGAGCCGCCGAACGGCTACGCTTCCTCCAGCCGCCACCGCGCGGCGATCGGCATGCGCCGGCCGGTGCCGAAGGCCCGCGAGGTGACCTTGATGCCCACGGCCGCCTGCTGACGTTTGTATTCATTGCGGTCCACGGCCGTGGCGACCCAGCAGACCGTGGCCGGGTCGAAGCCTTCGCGGATGATCTCGTCGATGGGCAGATCGTGCTCGATGTAGCGGACCAGAATCGCATCCAGCACGTCATAGGGCGGCAGCGTGTCCTGGTCGCACTGGTCGGGGCGCAACTCGGCGGAGGGGGGTTTCGCCAGCGTGCGTTCGGGGATCACGGCCGCGCCGCAGCGGGCGTTGTGGCGTTTCGACAGTTCATAGACCGTCGTCTTGGGTACGTCGCTGATCAGCGCCAGCCCGCCGCACATGTCGCCGTAGAGCGTGCAGTACCCGACGGCCAGTTCGCTCTTGTTGCCCGTGCTGAAGACCAGCCGACCGAACTTGTTGGCCAGCGCCATGGCCACCGCGCCGCGCAGGCGGGCCTGGATGTTCTCTTCGGTCACGTCGGATTCGCGCCCGGCGAAGCACGGGGCCAGGCTCTGCTCCATGGCGGCGTGTGCCGCTTCGATGGAGACGAGGTGAAACTCGATGCCGAGATTCTCCGCCAGCAGTCGGGCGTCCTCGACGCTGTGTGTGCTGCTGTATCGCGACGGCATGGCCACGCCGAGCACGTTGGCGGCGCCCAGCGCGTCGACCGCCAGCGCGGCGGTCAGTGCCGAGTCGATGCCGCCGGACAGGCCGATGACCACGCCGCGGAAGCCGCATTTGCGGGTGTAATCCCGCGCGCCGAGCACGAGGGCCGACCAGATGCGGTCGAGGTAGTCGCCGCGCGGCTCGATCCGTTGGGTTGGCGTAGCGGCCGGCGCGGCGTGGTGGAGGATGCGGTTTTCGGCGGGGGATGTATCCGAAGTCGCAGACTCCGCGCGGGCTGAAGCCCGCGGCTCGCTTGGGACCGCAGCGTTCGCGCGGGCTGAAGCCCGCGGCTCGGGTGCGGGTTCCGGCAGATCGACGATCAGTAGATCCGGCTCGAACGATTTCGCCCGGGCGAGGATCGAGCCGTCCGCACCGAACACGGTGCTGCATCCGTCGAACACGAGATCGTCGTTGCCGCCGACCTGCCCGCAGTACGCGACGATCACGTCATGCTCGCGGGCCTGCACGCCGAACAGTGCCTCGCGGAACTCCGGCTTGGAAGCGGTAAACGGCGAGGCGGAGATGTTGACGATCAGCTCGGCCCCGGCCGCGACGGTTTCGGCGATCGGATCGACGCCGTACATCCGCCGGCCGCTGAACTGCCGGTCGTGCCACAGGTCTTCGCAGATGGTCAGGCCGATGGCTACGTCACGGGTGTGTCCGCCGGGCGCGCTCGCGACGGGTACGCGGCAGACGCAGACCGTACTGCCGTGCGTGAAGTAGCGGGATTCGTCGAATACGTCGTAGACGGGCAGCAGGCGCTTGGCATAACGCGCCGTGATCTTGCCGCCGACGCACAGGGCGGCGCAGTTCTGCACCCGACCGCTGCCGGGGAACACGTCATCGCCGACGTATCCCACCACGGCCGCGGTGCGCGTCGTGGCGGCGGCGATGCGATCCAGCGCCGCCAGGTTGGCCGCCACCAGGTCGCGCCGGTTGACCAGATCCTTGGGCGGATAGCCGACCGTGATCAGTTCCGGGAAGAGCACCAGGTCGGCCCCATCGGCCTCGGCGCGGCGGAGGGCGTCGAGGACGAGGGCGGTGTTGCCGGACACGTCGGCGACGGTGGGGTTGAGCTGCGCCAGGGCGATCCGCATGGGTTGAGATTGTAGGTGGGAGGGATGTTGCTGTCGCCGGCGCCGCGGGCGGGTGCGTGACAGACCCGGCGGGCACGCTCGAACGTGGCACGCGCGTGGCACGGCCTTCCAGGCCGTGATTCGAAGGGCGGCAGGCGCCTGCCTGTCGTGATGCAGTATCCCTCGGGGCGGGTCAAATACCGAGTCGCAATCACGGGCAAGATGCCCGTGCCACGCGCGCCGCCGACGGCTTGCGCGCCGCCGACGCTTGATAGCTCCGTGGATTGCGACACGCACCTCGCGCGGGCGGCGCGCGGGGCGGCGCGCGGTTCGTTGCCGCCATCGGTTGCGACCGGTACGCTCCGGTGCCATGACGCGGCTGGTGTGCTCCATTTTTGCATCTGACGATGTACGCCTGCGGGAGGATGTCGTCCGTGCACGGCGGGGGGGGGCGGATGCGGTCGAGGTGCGCATCGACGGGCTGGCGGGCGATCCGTCGTGGATCGCGGCGGTCATCGCGGAAAACACGGAGTTTGAGTTCATCCTGACCTGCCGCGGCCGGGCGGAGGGCGGGCTGTCGGATGACGCGCCGGCGGAGCGACTGGCGGCGATCCGTCGCGCGGCAGGTGGCTGCGATGTGTGCATCGACTTTGAATGGGCGGACTGGCCCGCTGTTCGCGCAGAGGCCGACTGGCGCCATACCCGCGCAGAGGCCAACTGGCGCCACCCACGCGCGGAGGCCGACTTTCCGCGACTGATTCTCTCGTCCCACCGTTTCGACGGCGTGACGCCTGACGCCGTTGCGTGGGTCAGGCAGGTGCTCGCGACGGATGCCACCGCGATCGCTAAGATCGCCTGGCGCCCGCACGACATCCGCGACAACGTCGTCGCCGCGGAAGCCATGATCGCCGGCGGAGGACGTGCATCCGCCATCTGCATGGAGGAGGACGGCATCCCGTCGCGCGTCCTGGCGCCGAAGTGGAGGGGGTATGTGACCTACTGCTGCCTCGATGCGTCGAGCCGGACGGCGCCGGGCCAACTGACGCTCGACGAGATGGTCAATCTCTACCGTGTGAAGTCGATCACGCCGGACACCCGCGTCTTCGGCGTCATCGGCGACCCGGTGGCGCACTCGATGAGCCCGGTCGTGTTCAACCCGCTGTTCAAGCGTCACGGCCTCGACGCGGTCTATCTTCCCTGTCGCGTGCCGGCGGGCGAACTTCGGCCCTGTCTTGACGCGCTGCGGTCGTCCGGGCGGTTCGACCTCGGCGGCTTCAGCGTGACGATGCCGCACAAGATCGCGGCAGGCCGGCTCGGTGGACCCGGGTTCGTACTGGTCGGCACGGCCAACACGCTCACGCCGACCGATGACGACCTTTGGACCCGACACAACACCGACACCTGGGCGGCGTCCGGGGCACTGAATGCCGTCATGCCCTTAAAGGAGGCTCAAGAAACGCGCGTCGACATCCTGGGCGGCGGCGGGACGGCGTGCGCGCTGGCAAACTGGCCGCCCCTCGGCGGCGAGCGCGCCACGCTCTTCGCCCGCGATCCGGCGAAGTGCGCTCCCGCACTGTCCGGTGGCTCCAAGGTCAGGCCGTGGGAGGATCGCCTTGACTCCAGCGGCGGCATCCTGATCAACGCGACGCCGATCGGCATGTGGCCGAACGTCGATGAAACGCCGATGCCGCGCATCGCGCTGCGCCGTTACACCGTGGTCTTCGACGCGGTGTACAACCCGCCCGAGACCCGCCTCCTTCGCGAAGCCAGGGAGGTCGGCTGCCGAACGGTCAGCGGCGTCGAGATGTTCGTTTATCAGGCGGCGTTCCAGTTCGCGATCTGGACCGGGCTTAACGCCGGCAGTGACGAGATGCGTCGAGTGGTGCTGGCGGAACTCGCGCGGCGGCAGGCGGAGCGCGATGGCGACGGATGATCCCCAAGGAAAGCGTTCGATCGCCCTGATCGGCTTTCGCGGCAGCGGCAAGAGCACCGTCGGGCGCATCCTCGCGGCCCGGACCGGCCTGCCGCTGATCGATACGGACGAAGCCATCACAGAGCGGGCGGGTCGAACCATTTCCGAGATCTTCAACGAAGGCGGCGAGGCGGCATTTCGCGCGCTGGAGGCAGAGGCCGTCGAACGTGCCTGCGCCGGCGCCGCGTGCATCCTGGCGCTTGGGGGGGGGGCGGTGGAGAGCGATGTGATCGTGCGGCGCGCTCGCGCCACGGCGATGGTTGTCTGGTTGCGGGCCGGGGCCGCCGCGCTCAGCGCCCGTATCGCCGCCGACCCGGCGTCCGCGAGCATGCGCCCGCCGCTGCTGGGGGGGCGCGACACGCTGGCGGAGATCGACGAACTGCTGCAACGTCGAACCCCTCTGTACGCCGCGGCCGCGGACGTTACGATGGATACCGACGAATGCGATCCGGAGCAGGTCGCGGATGCGATCCTCGCCCGCCTTGGCGCGGCCGGTCGTTAGAGACACGCCTCCGCGGCCCGACTCCGTGACGGGAACCGCCCATGCTCGACGACCGTCAACGCGATGCCCTGCTCGCCGTGGCACGCGCGTCCCTTACCGACGCGCTGAGCGATGCGTCACAGAGCGGTGGCGGAGCCGGGGTGTCGCCGTACACGGGCGATCCCGTCGAGCCGATCCACGCCGACTACAGCGGCATCTTCGTCACGCTCGACCGGCGCGGCGAGCTGCGCGGCTGCATCGGCAGCTTTCGGGATATCGGCGAACTGGTCGAAGCGACGCGCGACGCGGCCGAGGCCTCGCTGACCGATCCGCGCTTCCGGCACAACCCGATCACGCTGGCGGAACTGCCGCAGTTGACGATCGAGATATCGCTTCTGTCCCCGCGCGAGCCCATGCAGCGACCGGAGCAGTTGCAGATCGGCACGCACGGGATCGTGGTTCGCTGTGGCGAGCAGGGCGGGTGTTTTCTGCCCAAGGTGGCGAGCCAGCGGCGCTGGACGGCCGAGGAGTTTCTGGCCAACTGCTGTACAATGAAAGCCGGCCTGCCGGCCGACGCGTGGCGCCGGGAGGGGGCCGAAGTCTGGCTGTTTTCAGCCGAAGTTTTTTCGGATCGCCGGCAACTGGTGCCGTAGGAGCTGGTTGAAGAGCCGTTTCGCGCCTGTGGGGCGCCGGCCCGCCGTGGGCGGATCGTCGAGTTCCAGCCGGAGGAATCACGGGCTGGAAGCCCGTGCCACGTTTGCGGCCGATCGTCTGATACTCGTACGTGAGCGATTCCCGCATCAAAGCCATCGCCACCGTAAACCTGCAAGCGTCGCCCGCCGTCGCCGAGCAGGTGCAGTGGTTCTACACGCAGGTCGCCGGGCTGGAGTGCATCGAGCCGACGCCGGAGACGCCCATTGGCGACCGGCTGCGGTTCCGCAGCGGCAACACGGACCTCGTCGTCACGCTCTGCGACCCGCCGAAGATCGAGGACAACGCCTACCGCATCGAAATCGGCGCGCCGTCGCTGCGGCAGGTACGCGAACTGCTGGCCAAAAACCGCATCCCCTACGTCGTGATGCGCGGCCTGGCCTGGACCGACCGCCGCCTCGGCGTCCGCGATCCGGGGGGAAATCTGATATACATCAAGCAGGACTGGCCGTTGATGACGTTTTGAGATGGGGGCTTCCTACCTTCACACCCTTCTTACGTTCTTACCCTCTTATCAATGCGCCGACGCCTCACCGAGTTCCCTCCCCACCAGCGCCACCTTCTCTTCCATCAGCGCCTTCGACTCCGCCTCCAGGTTGAGGCGAAGCAGCGGTTCCGTGTTCGACTTGCGGACGTTGAACCACCACTTGTCGTACTGCACCGTCACGCCGTCGAGGAAGTCTACCTTGGCGTCTTTGAACATCTCCGCCAGGCGCTGAATCGTCTCGTCCTTATGCTCGTTAACGAAGTTGCGCTCGCCGCTGCTGGTGTAGCGCTTGAGCGGGCGGATCAAGTCGGAGAGCGGCTTGTCTTCGCGGGTCAGCACGTTCACCATGTGGACCAGCGCCAACATGCCGGAATCGCAGTAGAAGTTGTCCTTGAAGTAGAAGTGCCCCGACAGCTCCCCGCCGAAGACGCCCTTGGACTTGGCCAGGGCGGTCTTCATGAAGGCGTGCCCGACGCGCTCGCGGCGCGGATGCCCGCCGGCCGCGCGGACTTCCTCGGCCACGACGCGGCTGGAGCGCAGATCGTAGACGATGGTCGAACCCGGCTCGCGGCGCAGGAACTCCTTCGCCAACAGCGCCGTGGTCATGTCGCAACGGATGATGTCGGCGTTCTCGTCGACCAGAATCAGCCGATCGGCGTCGCCGTCGAAGCACACGCCGAAGTCCGCCCCGCTTGACTTCACCTCGGCGCGCAACTGATCGAGATTCGCATCCACCAGCGGGTTCGGCTCATGCACGAAGTCGCCGTCGTGCTTGAGGTTCAGGCAGATCAGTTCCAGCTCGTCCGTCTGCCCGAAGATGATCGGCACCCAGCGCCCGGCCATCCCGTTGGACGCATCGACCACGATCCGCAGGCGCTTGGGCTTTTTGAGGAACGACAGGACGAATTTGCGATACTCCTCCGACAGATCCTTCTGCTCGACCCACGCCGGCTTGTCGGACGGCATGTGCGTGACCGACTGGGCAAGCTGGCGGATGTTGGCCAGGCCCGTGTCGCCGCCGATGGGCGCCCCGGCCGCGCCGGATATCTTGAAGCCGTTGTAATGCCCCGGGTTGTGGCTGGCGGTGACCTGCGTGCCGCCGCACGTCTTGAGGTGATTGATGGCGAAGCAGACCTGCGGGGTGTCGACCATGCCGATGTCGTACACCGGCGAGCCGGCGTCGCGGGCGCCGTCGATGAACGCGGCCGACATGGACGGGCTGCTCTTGCGCATGTCCCGTCCGACGATGATCGCCCCGGCCGCGTCCTGACCCCGCTCGACGCCGCGCAGGCCCATCCGCAGGTACGTCGCCGTCGCGTGGCCGATCTTGTACGCCAGTTCCTCGTTGAGCTGGTCCGGGTAGGTTCCGCGGACGTCGTACGCCTTGAACACCTTGCCGAGCATCTGCACAGTCTCCTGGTGCTTTCGCTGTACGCCTTCGTCCCGCGTCGTGCCGGGTTTGACCTCGTCGTCGTTGAACTGGCAGCCGCCGCAGTACGGGTAGTGCCCGCGCCGGCGGCCGAAGCAGACGGCGTCGGAGATCAGCACCTTGGGCTGGTCGGGACAGAAGCGGAAGTAATCCTTGAGTTGCTGCACACCGCTATGGTAGCGGCTCGACGGCCGGCGTCACGCCTTGAAGCGGACACGCGGGCGGACCAAGAAGACCATTGAGTACGGGAGTGCGGGATTATGCGGCCAACCTGCGTCCCGGCGGTCCGGCACCGACGACCCGGGACCGACGAGGGTCGCCGAGAGTCTGCCCGTCAAGGCCCAGCACAGGCCGTCTTCAGGCCGCAGGCTCGAACGGTGTGGTCGCCTTGTTCGTTGGCTGAATAGCGGACGCGCGCCGTTCCCCGGTCGTCCGTTTCGATCGTCCGCGACATCTGGCTGTCGAGCGTGAACGTGACCTCCATGCCAGGCGTGGCTGCCTTGACTCGCGCGACGACCTTCGCGCCGCTGCGAGGGCAGCGCACGACCAGCCGCGTACCGCCACCGCAATCGACCTCTCCCTGGTAGGGACTTCCCGCGACCACGGCGGATGCGTCAGACCGTCCCCAACCCACCGCGCGGCCGTCGGCCGAGTATTGGGCTGAGTAGGCGGTGCGCGTTTCCTCATTGAAGCCATCAAGAAGTGCGCCGTCCGCGACCCGCCAGATACAGACGCTGCTGAACGCCTCTGCGGAGGAGATGACTGTCCGACCGTCGGGGGAGAAGCTGATGGCGTCCACCGCGGCCGCGTGTCCGGGGGTCCATTGCTCCCACAGCATCGCACCGTCAGAAATGCGCCACAGCGTGATCCTGCCCCAGATGCCCCCGGCGGCGATCGTACGGCCGTCCGGGGAGTACGCGATTGATCGGAAGTAGATATTCGCGACTATCGACTGGATCAGTTCGCCGCCGGGGATGCTCCACACCTGCATCCGGTCGCGCCCCGTCCCGCCGCACGAGGCCAGCGTTTTCCCGTCCGGTCCGAACGAGACGCCGACGGCGCCGTCGCTGATGGTGTGAACGATCGAACCGTCGGAAACGCGCCAAACCTGTCCCTGACCACCGATGGACCCCGCCCCCAGCAGCGTGCCGTCAGAAGAGAAGTCGAGCGAACGCACGCCTCCGAAGGCGAAGCTTCGAACCAGCTCGCCGTTCGGTAATTCGTACAATTCGAGCGCGCCCGACTCGCTGCCAACGGCGAGAATCCGGCTGTCCGGTGAAAAGGCGAGCCGCCAGACTTCGCCCTTGCCTTGCGCGAGCGTTCGCACCGGCGCGCCGTCGAGCGCCTGGATGAGCCGCACCGTGCCGTCGTGGCTGCCGGTCGCGACCCACTGGCCGTCCGGCGAAAACGCAAAGCCATGCACCGCCTCCGTATGCTGGGTGAGGGTGCCGACCTGCCTGAGTCGTGCCACGCGCCAAAGCCGAAGCATGTGATCATTGCCGCCCGACGCAAGCAGGCGTCCATCCGGAGAGAAGGCAATGGCGCGAACCGTGCCCCGATGTCCCGTCAACGTCCCCAGAAATCCGCCGTCATCGACGTGCCACAACCGAACGACGCCGGAGGATCCACATGCGGCCAGCGTCCGGGCGTCCGGGGAGAACGTGATGTCGCTGGCGAACTCGAGTTGCTCATCAAAGGTACGCAGCAACTGACCGTCCGCGATGCGCCAGAGCTTGAGCCTTGCCCCGAACTCCTTCCCGGCCGACGCGAGCGTGCGTTGGTCAGGCGAGAACTCCACACCCAGCACCTCGTCGTCGTCGTCAAACGTCCGGATGAGTTCACCATCCAACGATCGCCATAGCTTCAACGTCAAGTCTCGGCTGCCGGTGGCCAGCAGTTCGCCATCGGGTGAAATCGCGACAGAGGAGATGCCGTCTTGATGTGCGGTTCGCGTTTCGATCAGTTCGCCGGCCGGCATCTTCCAGAGCGTGAGCCTTCCGTCGTCCTGCGCGACGAAAAGCGTCTGACCGTCCGGTGCAAAGCAGAAATCGTTGAAATACGCGGTGTCGCGTTTCCAGAGCAGGCGTCCGTCCGCGACGCGCCAGAGTTGCAGATCGCGCCCCCCGGCAGCCATCGTTACGACGCATTCGCCGTCCGGTGAGAACGCCGCGATTTGTGACGATCGCGGAAGCGTACGCAACAACGTGCCGTCCGACACGCGCCAGAGCTTTGCTTCGCTGCCGCAGGTGATCAGCAACCGACCATCCTGAGAATAGGCTACGTCGGTAACCCAGTCTCCGTGTCCACCGGCCATCCAGGTGACGTCGGGACGACCCTGTGCATGCGCATGACAGACCAGCGCACCTGTCATCGCGACGGTAGCCCACCGCGGACCGCGTACCTTCCGACCTGCCATTCTGCAGTCCTCCAGACTCTCGAAGACTCCCGTGGTTCCTCCAACTCGGCGACGGCCCAGTTGGATCTGCCGGGCGCCCACCCGAGGTTATCATCGGTCCGGAGCGAGCATTTCCACCAGCGCCACACACGTTACGGGTGGGCTGCGTCAGTCTCGCCCGGCGCGTCACGTTTTCGACGTTCTCCCCTCCCACAAGTAGTACACCGGCCGGCTCGACATCAGGTTTCGGAAGAGCTGGGCCAGCATCTCGGGTGACTGCCGGGCGACGCGCCGGTCGCCGTTGCCGACGGTGGACCAGTACCACGTCGCGACGGCGTCGGCGACGACGTCGCGCACCTCGCGGCTGCGGCAGACTCGGGCGGTGAAGGCGCCGTCGCAAGGATCAACGCCCAGCGCCCTCAGACGGTCCAGCGACGCGCGGACGCACTGCGGATGAACGCAGCGGCCGATGCGGCGCATCCCGGCCCGCTCGAAGACGGGGTTGACGTCGCCCATCGTAGCCAGGCACTCGACGAACCGCGTGCCGACCATCGAGAGGGTTCGCCGCACCAGCATCCGGCCCAGCCCGCAGCCGCGCACGTCGGGATGGATGACCAGTCGGCGGATGATGCGGCACTCGCGGTTGAGGCGCTCGAGATTCCGGAGGAAGCGCCCCCCGGTTGCTTCGTTGCGCAGCGCCAGTTCGCGCGGCCCGTGCGCGTACACGATGATGCCGAGGATGTCGTCGCGCCGCCCGGTCGTCAGCGATGTGGTTCCCGAGCGGCGACCGCGGGCAGCACCTGCGGTCGCGCGGGTGCTTCGTCCGATGCCACGTTCGCGGAGAAGGTAGACCTTATCGACGAAGCCGAGTTCGTCCGCCGAACGATAGTGCATGGCGGCGAAGTGCTCGTAGTCCTGCTTGCGACCCGCCTCGATCGTCAGCGTGCGGCGCAGGCTGAATGGCCGCGCCGCTCGCGGCGACCGTTCGTCAACCGTGCATCGCCCGCCGTCCGCGAACTGGATGACGACATCCGGGGACAGGTCGACGGCCGGATCCTCGGAGCACGTGGCGACAACGGCGCAATAGCCGTGCCGCGAGACGAGCCGCCGCAGGTTGTAGCTCAGTCCCCGCGCCGCGCGGCGGTGCAGCCCGGCGGCGAACTCGTCGCACAGCACGACCGGCCGCGGGCGAGCCGCGAGCGCGACCGCCAGCGCGCGGGCCAGCGCCGCCCGCGACCGCTGACCGCAGGACAACTCGTCGATGCTGCGCAACCAGAGCGGCGCTTCGCCCAGGGCGCAACGGCTCAGCAGCGCCAGCGATTCATCGAAGGGCAGGCAGTCGCCGACCGCGTCGATGATCGCCTTGTCGCGGGGGAAGTTGACCACGTCGACCACGATGCGATGGGGCAGCGATTCCGCCAGTGCCTTCATGACGGTGGTCTTGCCAGTGCCGGAGGGACCGTGGAGCAGGACGATCCGCCCCGCGGAAAGGCACAGGCTGACGCGCTCGATCAGGCGGCGTGTGACCCGATCGAGCGCCAGTCCGAAGGTCGTCGCGACCCGGATCGTACGCTCGGTCCGTCGAACCGGCGGCAGCGCGACATCGGCCCGGACCGTGACCGTCGTGGTGGGCGACGCCGCGGGCGTCTGAGCGATCGGGCGCGTCTGCCGCCGCGCCGGCGGCCGTGGATCCTGACGCCGTCGCGCCGGACGTGGCGACGCATGATCGGGGGTCGCATCATCGGCTCGGTTTCGCCTTCGTTGGCGTGAGCTCGTCACATCCTCCATCCGCGTCGTCGGCGCAGGAAATGGCCGGTGCCGATCGAGAACCACGCCGCTCCGCTCCTGAGGCTGAAACATGGTTTGCTCCATACCAAACACATTACGAACATCCATGAGTATTGCCACTGATCGGCCGTTCGTCAATGGTTGTAGCAATAATTTATTGCTGCATGGGCTGGGCAGGGTGGCTGCGGGTCGGTCGTACGCAGCCGATCGCACGATGGGTTGGGGGTCGCCGGGGTGGCGCCCCGAGATGCGGGTTCCCTGACGCGACTCCGGGGAAGTCGACCCGCGGTCTCAGCCGCAACAACCGCGAACGCGCGGAAATTGCGCCAGAATCCTGCGAGTTTTTTGCCGTGAATCGACGAGAAAAGGGCGAAAGTCAGGATTGACGTTAGTCCGATGTTAGGCTACACTTCTACACCAAACAAAGCTCAAACGAGAACCGGCGTCGGTCCCGATGAGCTTTGTGGGACGACGGCGATGGAGCACGTCAGGGATGGCGCGGCGGGTGGCGAACCGGTTTCGGAATGCGATGCGGGGCCGGTGTGCCTCTTCGGCCCGGGCGGGTCGTACCGGGTTGCCTTGTGTGCGCGCGAGGGCGAGGACGGTCGCGTGGGGCTTCAGCGCGTGGCGTGGCCTGCGGCGCGCGGCGCTGCCCGCGCCAGGGCCGGGCGGGGGGTGGTGCGGTTGGCCGCTCGTGAACTGCGCGAGTTGCTTGCCGCCGCGCGCCGGATTCGGGCGCTTCGCCTCGTCCTCGGGCTGGGTGTGCTGCCGCCGGTGGTGACCGGGCCCGCGGGCCTGGCGGGTTTCGTGGAGACGAAGCATGGTGAAGACAGACTCGGACGAACGGACGTTGACCCCGCGGCAGATGGAAGTGATGCGCTGCATCCGCGACGGCCGGCGGGCGAATGGTTATTCCCCGACCTTGCAGGAGATCGCGGACCACATGGGCATCTCAAAGATCACCGTGTTCGAGCACGTCGAGGCCCTGCTGCGAAAAGGGCTCGTCACGCGCCGCTCGAACAAGGCACGCTCTTTGGAATTGACGGCGTCGGCGAAGTTTCCCGAGGACCGGCCGACGGTGATCCCACTGGTGGGCCGGATCGCCGCCGGCATGCCGGTCGAAGCGTATGAGGATCGGGATACGTTCGACCTGGAAACCACGTTCGTCACGCCGCATCAACGCATCGCCATCCGTGTGAAGGGCGACAGCATGATCGACGAGCACATTTGCGACGGCGACGTGGTCATCGTCGAGCAGCGCAACGACGTGCGCGACGGGGACATCGTGGTGGCGCTGGCGGATGGCGAGAATACGCTGAAGGCCATCTTCCGCGAGCGGGGCCGCATTCGCCTCCAGCCCGCCAACGGCAATTATCCGCCGATCTACCCCAAGGAATGCCAGGTGCAGGGCGTCGTCATCGGCGTCGTGCGGCAGTACGCGCCGTCCCGCCGTCGGCGGTAGCGGCCTGCGGCTGAAGCGTTTTGGCGCGCGGCGCGTGCCGCTTTCGTTTCCGGCACTGGCTGCTCGCGGCGGGACGTCCCTAGGGTGATCCAGGTCCGGTCCGCAGGACGCACGCACTGCTCAAGAGCAGTGGCACCGACTGCGCCCTGTTCAGGGGCACCACGTGGGGCCCTGTTCAGTGGCAGCAAGTGACGCCCTTTTCAGGGCCACCAAGTGGCGCCCTGTTCGGGAGTCGTGGCACCCCGCCCCGGAGCAGTGACGCACATCCGGGTTCGTCGCGCGTCTTCCCACCCGCGAACGGCGTTCTCGCGAGCACAATTCGACCGCGCTTGACCTCGGGCGATGAAACGCGACAACAGGGTTGACTTCCGCTCGGACGCCCGGAGGCGACAGCGCCGCGATCCGTGGGCGTTGCGGCCGGGACCGGCGGACGGCCGGAGACGGAGAAGCGCGCGCAGCCATGACGATTCTGCACGGCCTATGGACGGGCGATCGGTTCCACATCTTTGCCGAGGCTGAAGGTGCGTCCGAGATGTCCGGCCGCACTGACGTCAGGGGCGATGCTCCGGCCGAGCACCCCTTCGCCTTCGACGAGGCCGAGCTTCGCGACATTGCCGGCGATGCGGTCGACAGTCTGCTGGTGATGGGGGCAGAGTCATGCGAGATCGTGCTGCGTTTGCCTGCGTCCGACGGGCGAGCCTTGCCCAGCACGATGGCCGGGCGCCCGCCGGCGGCTTCCGGGCGGGGATCGATCGACCCGGCGGAAGGCGCAGACGACGCCACTTCGGTCGTCCCGGCGTCGGTGACGCTGGAGGCGTGTCGCGTGCCGACGCTGGCGTTCTCGCCCGGCGACGCGATGGACATCCTCAGCGGGATCCGCGCTGCGGACCACCGGGTCGCCCGCATGGGGGCCGACTTCGAGTTCTGGGTCCGCGTCGCGCGATTCGTGTTGCGGTTGCTGGCGTCCGAGCAGTTCGTCCCGGACCTCTACACTGATGCGCGTGGGGTGATGCGTGCCGCCTGGCGCGCGATCGCGGGTGAGGCGGGCACGCGGGCGTGGATTGAGCGGGCAATCGGAACCATGCCGCCGGTGTGCCGGTCATTCGTCCCTGCGGCCGGTGGCGAACTCTCGCCGCACACCGGCCCGCCTGCGCCCGGGCGCGAGTCCGGCACGTCCGTTGAGGGCGTTTGTCTGGCGGCGGATGCTTCCGCGGCGCCGCCGCTGGACGCAGCCGACCTTGTCGAATCGTTCCTGTGGCGCACGGTGGATGCATCGGTGCGCCGCTGTCTGGATGACGAGGAACTGGTGGATGCGATCCTGGCGCAGACGGGGGATCGCGCGCCGGCGCAGACGCAATGGCTGGCGGCGCTGGTCCGGGCGGACCGGACCGCGGTGCCCGTTCATGGTGAAGCCGCGGCCGTGCTGGCCGAGCGGGTCCACTCATGGATTGCGCGGCTGGACATCGACCCGGCGTTTCACGAGTGCCGAACCTGCTTCTGCCTTCACCCCCCCCCGGACACGAGCGAGGGTTCGCGCGACGAGCGCGAAGATTGGAAACTCACTGTTCACGTTCAGTCGGTTCAGAATCCCGAACTGGTCATCGACGCGCACCAGGCGACTCAGCCCGGCCGTCACGGACCGGCGGTGCTCGGTCGGCCCTTTCAGGATGCCGCCCGGCTGGTGCGGGAGGATCTGCCGCGGGCGGCGCGACACTTTTCGCCCATCGAGCGATGCATCGAGTCGGCCGGCCGGCATCCGTTGAAGTTGACGCGGGCGGAGGCGCATGCGTTCCTGCGACACGCGGCGCCGGTGCTGGAACTGGAGGGCTTCGGCGTCTGGAAGCCGGTCTGGTGGACGGCGCGGGAGGCGGGGATCGGGCTGCGGCTCGACCTGCGGCCGTCACGCTCGGTGGGAGAAGAACTGCCGCGCGGCATCGGTCTGGATGCGCTGGTCGACTTTCAATGGTCGGTGGCCTGCGGCGAGGAGACGCTCAGTTCCGAGGAACTGGAGCGACTGGCTCAGCTCAGCGTGCCGCTGGTTCGCCTGCGGGGGCGGTGGATGGAGTTGGACTCCGCGTCGCTGAAGCAGGCGGTGGAGTTCGTGCGGGAGCACGAGCACGGCCAGGCGACGGTCTTCGACATCCTGCGGCGTGCCAACATGCCCGGCGCGGCAGACGCCGGGCTGCCGGTCGTCAGCGTGCAGGCGGACGGTTGGGTGGACCGGCTGCTGTCGGGCGGACAGAACGTGCGGTACACGGAGGTTGCCCCCCCCGAACGGCTGCACGGCGTGCTCCGGCCTTACCAGCTCAACGGTCTGTCATGGCTGGAGTTTCTGGATCAGCATGGGCTGGGCGCGTGCCTGGCGGATGACATGGGCCTGGGCAAGACGGTTCAATTGCTCTGCCTGCTGCTGCATGAGCGGCGCAACGGCGAACGTCCGGGGCCGACGCTGATCATTGTTCCCATGTCGGTGGTTGGGAACTGGCAGCGCGAAGTCGAGCGGTTCGCCCCGTCGCTGAGGGTGATGGTGCATCACGGGGTGGAGCGGTTGTCGGGGCGGGCCTTCGTGGAACAGGTCGGCGAGTACGACATCGTCGTCAGCACGTACGGCCTGGCATTTCGTGACTATGACCACCTCGGCGCGGTCCGGTGGCATCGCGTCGTGCTCGACGAAGCCCAGAACATCAAGAACCCCGCGGCCAAGCAGGCGCGAGCGGTGCGCACGCTCCAGACGAGTCGGCGCGTGGCGCTGACGGGTACGCCCATCGAGAACCGGCTGACGGAGCTGTGGTCCATCATGGACTTCCTCAATCCCAACCTGCTGGGTCCGGCCACCGAGTTTCGCCGCCGCTTCGCGGTGCCCATCGAGCGGCACAAGGACAGCGAGCAGTCGCGCCGGTTGCGTCGTCTGATCCACCCGTTCATTCTGCGCCGCGTCAAGACCGACCCGGACATCATCTCCGATCTGCCGGAGAAGATGGAGATGAACGTCTACTGCAACCTGACGCGCGAGCAGGCGGGTTTGTATCAGGCGGTGACGAGCGAGATGCTCGGCAGCATTGATGGCGCGGACGGCATCCAGCGGCGCGGGCTGATCCTGGCGGCGATCGTCAAACTCAAGCAGATCTGCAATCATCCGGCGCAGTTCCTCGGTGAGGAGGGTCCGCTGCCCGAACGCAGCGGCAAGTGCGACCGGCTGCGCGAGATGCTCGAGGAAGTGGTGGCGGAAGGAGATTTCGCCCTGGTATTTACGCAGTTTCGCGAGATGGGCAAGCGATTGCAGGAACTGCTGCAGCGCACGCTCGATCGCGAAATCCTCTTCCTGCACGGCGGTACACCCAACCACATGCGCACCGAACTGGTCGAGCGCTTTCAGGCCCGGCGGGACGAGACGCCGGTGTTCATCCTGTCCCTGAAAGCGGGCGGCGTGGGCCTGAACCTGACGGCGGCCAACCATGTGTTTCACTTTGATCGCTGGTGGAACCCGGCCGTGGAGCAGCAGGCGACCGACCGCGCCTACCGTATCGGCCAGACGCGCCGCATTCAGGTTCACAAGTTTATCTGCGTCGGCACGCTCGAAGAGCGCATCGACGCCATGCTGGAGGCCAAGCGCGACCTGGCCGAGAACATCATCGGCTCCGGCGAACACTGGCTGACGGAACTGTCGACCGACAAGCTGCGATCGCTGTTTACGTTGTCGGACGACGCGGTGGCGGACTAATGGCGAATGGCGAATAGCGAATGGCGAATGGCGAATGGCGAATAGCGAATGGCGAATAGCGAATAACGAATTAAGATAAGAGGTGGTGCCGTCTGCGTGGAGTACGTTGCGTGGCGGTTTGGTTGCAAGTTTCCCTTTGCTTATCGTCGCCCTTACTCCCTTACTCCCTTACTCCCTTACTCCCTTACTCCCTTACTCCCTCCGTCATGATCCTCCGTGCCAAGTACATCGCGCCTGTCGATGGGCCTGTCATTGAGGACGGGTTCGTTGCGACTGAGGGGGGGCGTGTTGTCGACGTGGGACGATGGGGTTCGTCGGATGCAGCGGGCGGGGGGGTGACGGACCTTGGCGAGGTTGTGCTGACGCCGGGGCTGGTCAATGCGCACACACATCTGGAATTGTCTTACCTTCACGGGCGCGTGCCGCCGGGCGATGATCTGATCGACTGGTTGCGGCGCGTGTTTGAGTTGGCTGTGCAGTCGCCCGTCGATGACGCGGCGGTGGTTGCTTCGGTCCGTGACGGCGTGGCGGCTTCGCTGGCGGCGGGGGTGACGTTCGTGGGGGACATTTCGCGCCGTCCGGGCGTGGTCCGTCCTGTGCTGACCGACTCCAGGCTGTCTGGCGTGTCGTTCGGCGAAGTGGTGTCGATCGGGACGCGTCGAGGACTGCTTGAGGAGCGTTTGAACGCGGCGTGCGCGGCCGGAGCCGAGGCGTTGGCCGGTCGCGGTGGGGGCGGGTCGGACGCATCGTTCTCCCCCCCCCGATGGACCATCGGCGTCTCTCCTCATGCTCCCTATACGGTAGAAGTTGACGCGCTGCGGGAGTGCGGGCGGCGAGCGCGGGCTCACGAGCTTCCGCTGTGCATTCACCTGTTGGAATCGCCGCACGAGGAGGCGTTTACCCGGGACGCCGCCGGACCGTTCCGCGAGTACCTCCAGCAACTGGGCGTCTGGGACGATGGCGTGCCGTCGGGGGGGGGCGATCCGATCGAGGTCTGCGAACGCGCCGGTCTGCTTGGGCCGCGAACCATTGCGGCGCACGTCAACTACGTCACCGATGCGCAGCTCGCGCGGCTCGCGGCCACCGGCACGCACGTCGCCTACTGCCCGCGCACGCACGCCGCCTTCGGCCATGCGCCGCACCGCTGCCGCGAGATGCGTGCGGCCGGCGTCAACGTGTGCATCGGAACCGACAGCCTGGCGTCGAACCCGTCGCTTTCCGTGATGGACGAACTGCGGTTCCTTCACGGCCGGGGCGCGGGCCTGTCGCCGAGCGAACTGCTGCGACTGGGAACGGGCAGCGGCGCGACGGCGCTCGGCGCCGAAATGACGCGCGGTTGGATTCGATCGGGCGCCTCTGCGGATATGGTCGCATGGCCGCTTGACCCGCGGGGCTCGTCGGATCCGCTTGAAAATGTCTTCGAGTCTGAAGTCGGTCCCTGCGGTGTCATGGCACAGGGCGTCCGGGCGTTCGGCAACATGTGATCCGCGGCACGTTCACCTGCCCCGCTCCGCACCCGGTCGGGCGCAATGAAAGGGCGCCGGCGGTGCGTGCCGCCGGCGCCTTTGTTGTCGCGGTGAGCAGCGCGCGTCTTGCGGCGTGTACCAATCCGCGAACGCTCTCACTTTACTTCGACAGCTTCAACTCCCCACCGATGAACGACAGGCGACCGTAGTCAGGTCTACGGCCTGCTCCGCCGGAGGCGCATTGCCGCGGTCCCACCACCGGCGGACCGAGGGAATGAGCGACGGCGTACGGCGCCGATAGGCCGCATAGGCTCCGCCCAGCTTGGCGAGCAGATCGCGCTCTTCCATCCAGGTTCCGACCATGATGTAGCCGGTCGTCAGCAGCGCGAACAACAGGTGGCCGGCGGTCATGTGCGGGGTGAACCAGAACGCCATGAGGAACCCGAGCATGAGCGGGTGCCGCACGAAGCGGTAAGCAGCCTTCTCGACGAACGGGTGCTCCGTGTAGTCCCGCCCACGATAGTGCAGCCACACCTGCCGCAGGCCGAACAGGTCGAAATGGTCGATCAGGCACGAGCTGTAGAGGGCCAGCGCCCATCCCGCGAGCGACAGCGTGGTCAACAGGGCATGCGCGATGGGGTTGTCGATGGTCCACACCACGGCCGTGAGCGGACGCCACTGCCAGACCAGCAGCGTCAGAATGAGACACGTGACAAGGACAAACGTGCTGCGCTCGGCGGCCTGCGGGATGTACTGCGTCCACCAGCGCTTGAACCACGGCCGGGCCATGATGGCGTGCTGAACGGCGAACAGGCCCAGCAGGGCGGCATTGATGATCACGGCCAGCGGCCAGGCCGTCGTCGCGCCGGTGTCGATCGACTTGGGAACCCAGAGGTTCTCGACGAAACCGAACATGTAGAGGAAGGTCGCAAGGAAGTACGCATAGACGATCGCTCCGTAAGCGAGAATGGCGGTTCGCATATCTGTCTCCAGCGTCAGAGGAACAATCTCAGGCCGACGCGGCATGTGCCGTCGGCCGGGCCGGCCCGACCGGTGTCGGCCTCGTTATCGCGGCGGCGTTACGCGGCCGGCCGCTCCAGCGGCGTTGGATCCGCTGGAGTTGGGTAGGCGACGGCTGTTTGCGGGGATTCACGCGGCTGCAAGATCGCACAGATCGTCCCGCCGGGGCGACCGTGGCAGGTCCGGAAAGATGCGCCGGCATCGCAGGCGGGGTCGTGCTCAGCGTAGCGGATCAGGCGACGACGGCGTCGCCGTCGAGGACGGCGGCGGCGGACTCCTTGCGGGTGTGAGCGAGGATGCCGGCGATCAGGCTGGAGCGATCGATCGGCTTGGCCAGGTAGCCGTCGCACCCGGCGGAGACGCACTTTTCGCGCTCGCCATCCATCGCATTGGCGGTCAGCGCGAGGATGGGCCGGCGGTAGCCGCGGACGCGGAGCAGTGCGGTGGCGGTGTAGCCGTCCATGATGGGCATCTGCATGTCCATGAGGATGACGTCGTACGGGTCGCGTACCTCGACGGCCCGCCAGGCCCGCTCGACACCGGCCCGGCCGTTCTCGACGACATCGACGCGAGCGCCGGCCCGGCGCAACAGGTACGTGAGGAGTCGTCGCGTGTCGACGCTGTCTTCCGCGAGCAGGACGCGGACGTCGGCGAGTTGGTTCGGAGCATCGACTCCCGGCGGCGTGGCTGACGGCGGCGACTCGTCCGCGACGAGTCGCGCGATCTGGTCACGGGGATTCTCGATCAGATCCCCGGCGCTGCGCGGACCTGCGTCGATCGTCAGTCGCATGGTTGTCCCCCCCCCGGGTGCGGAGACCACGATGTCGACGCGGCCGCCGAGCGCTTCCGCCAGCCGGCGGCTGATGGTCAGACCCAGGCCCGTTCCGCCGAAGCGACGCTCCACGGAGGGTTCCGCCTGCTCAAACGGAGCGAACAGGCGCGCGGACTGGTCGGCCGCGATGCCAATGCCGGTGTCGATGACGTCGACGCGCAGCCGGGGGTTGTCGCGCGGCAGGTAGGCCGGCACGATGCGGACGCGACCCTGTTCCGTGAACTTGACGGCGTTACCCACCAGGTTGATCAGAATCTGGCGCAGACGTAGCGGGTCGGTCAGGATGGTCTCCGGCAGCGGCCCGGCCGGTTCCACCTCCAGGTCGATGCCTTTCTCGTCGGCGCGGCCGCGCAGGAGCGCCATGACTTCGGCCAGGATCTGGCAAGGGGAGCATGGCTTTCGTTCCACGCTCATCTTCCCGGACTCGATCTTGGAAAGGTCCAGGACGTCGTTGATGAGCGCCAGCAGATGTTCGCCGTTGCGCTGGATCGTACGGATGGTGCTGAGGCGGCGTTCCGGCGCCCGGGTGATGTCGCCATCGACAAGCAGCAACTCCGCAAAGCCGAGGATGGCGGTCATGGGCGTGCGAATCTCATGGCTCATGTTGGCCAGAAACTCGCTCTTGGAGCGATTGGCGGCTTCCGCTTCCCGTCGGGCCTCGCAAAGCGCGGCGTTGGCGGTCTCCAGTGCGCTGACGTGCTCGCGCAGCGCTCGTTCGGCGCGCCGCCGCCGGCGGTGGTTCCACACCAGCGAGACGATGATCAGCGCCTCGACCGCGCACGCGAGCGTGGTGAGAACGACTCGCCGCGACAACAGGGTGTGACGGTTGTCCGGCCTGAACGGCTGGAGGATGTCGCCGGAAAGGCCGGCGGCGTCGACGCCCCATCGCGTCAGCTCGCGCGAGTCGACCATGGGAACATTGGCGCCGTGAACCGGCGCAATGGAACCCGGCGCTTCGCCCGCCAGAACGCGGAGCGCGAGTTGACCGGCGATCCGGCCATGCGCTTCGCCGCTGCTGAACACGCCGCCGACGATGCCCTGGCCGAGGTAACTGTCGTAAACGCCGAATACCGGGGCGGCCGATCGGTGGCACAGGTCGGCGATGCTCACGCTGCCGCGCGGCGCCGCGTAGGGCACCAGGTTCCTGTTGGCCAGAAACAGCACGATCGAATCCGGACCCAGCGCCGCCAGCCGGTCGCATGTCTCGTGCGCGGGCAGTTCCGCGATCCAGTCGATGCGGTATCGCAGTGCCGCGGATTGGATGGCCGGCTCGGCCGCGGCGCGCATCCGCGTTCCGAATCCGCCGCTGTCCACCACGACGGCCAGCGTGCGCGCACCGGGAAAGAGCGCCCCGGCCAGGTCGATCGTGCCCCGGAAATCCAGCAGTTCCGTGGTGCCGGTCATCGGGCGCACGTCGCGGAATTGCGCCAGGCTGTCCGCGTGAATCGCGGAGAAGACGACCGGAACATCGGGGAAGAGTTCGCGGCCGGGTCCGCACAGGAACTCCAGCGCCGGCGTATCGGTGGTGATGATGGCGTGGATGTTCTTGCCGCCGTACTTGTGGCGCAGGATGAACTTCAGAGAGTCGAAGTACTGATCGTTCTCCTGCCCTTGTTGACGCAGGCCCATGTACTCGACGATCGGCACCGGCCGCCGCCGCGTCGCCGTTTCGAGGACGGCGAGAATGCCCTTGACTTGCGATTCGGTGTAGGGAACGTCGCGGGAGTATGAGTTGAGGATGAGGACGTTGGCGATATGCGGCGCCGACCCGGCCGTCGGCGCGTCAGTCGCGGCTGCAACGCAGCCCGCAAGCCCGAGCCAGAGCGCGGCGACGGTTGCGCTGCACCGCGCTTGCCCCGAACATCGAGTACAGGGCGTGCGTCGCCGACCGATCGAGATCGTCGCATGAGTCTTGTACTGCTGCGGCTGACGCATAGAGACGCGAAGGGTGTCCCGAGGCATGTCCGTCGCAACCGGCTCCGCGGTTGCGTCGGTCCGTACGAGGGCCGCTCCCGACGGCCTCGACGGTTTTGGCTCTTCCAGTGGCAGGAATATCGGCACCTCTCAGGGGAGACTGAAGTGCGGCGGGATCGGAGGCCTGGACCAGTGCTGGCGGACTCGACGCCTCGCTGTAGCTATGCTTCATCCGCAGACCTCGGGTGACGGAACGTCAGCGGATCGGGGGTGCGGCCGCACTTGCTCGATGAGAATGGCGGTCTCCGGGAAGGTCTGCTGCGTTCGACGCGCCAGTGTCATCCGGTCGGCGTCATCATCGACGACGGCGCCGTGGTGGATGGCGACGAAGCGATCCCGCAAGTGAGGATTCTGCCAGAGTCGCTCCCGCATGGCGTCGAAAGAACGCGCTTCCCTGCGCCACTTGGACAGGTTCTCTTCGATACTGGATGTAGACTGCGCGTCGAGCATGGTCGTGTCCTGGGCTGCACATGTCCGGATTGTTGTGCGACCGGATTACGCCAGACATTGTAGCCTGCGAATTCCTGACCCCCAAGGGTGCCTGCCGCCTGCGCGGCCAGGCAGGGGCGCCGATCACTGCCGGCAGTTTATCGGATCCGGGGCGTGCCGGCGAAATTCCGGCGACGCGCGGTGACTCTGGTCGGCGGGGATCTACGGGGGCGGCAGCCTGAGCGTGCAGCTTCCAAGCCGTGCGCCACAACGGTCGAGATCTGGTACCATACGCAGGAGGGAGGTGGCCTGATGGCGGAATATGTGATGATCTTCGGATGGGTGGCGTCGTTCGCCGCGCTGTCGGCCGATGCGGCGACGAATGATCGCGTCACCGTGGCCGTGGATATGAACCCGCGGATCGCCGGGTTTCAGGATTTCGTGGCGGTCGAGCGCGGCACGGTGCGCGTGGACGGCATCCGCGTCTGCGTGTTCGACCCGCTTCAGACGCGGACGCTGTGGGACATCGGCTATCTCGGCGGGATCAACCGCGGGATCGCACTGGGCCACGTGCCCGGCGAGACCCATCGTGGGCGGCTTACTGCTCTGGGAGGCCGGGCGCTGCAGGCCGTTCATCCGCATAACGTCGGCTGGCTGGACCCCGGCTTCGATCCGCTCTTCGCCGGGCCGGAAGTTCAGTACGCCGAAGGCGGCTTCGACCAGCCGGGTCCGGTGGTGATCCCGAAGACGCCGGTGGCGATTTTCGAGGCAGACGCTTCCCTCGCCGATGCACGCGCGGGGGACGTGTTTGCGCTCTACGTCGGCGACATGGTCACGGTCTGGGCGCCGGGGCACGGCGCCTTTTCAGTCGCGGCCGCGCGGACGCTCGACACCGGGGGCGACGCCGTGCCCGACGGCACGCCGACCGTGGCCGGCGTCGACGGCGATCGGCCCATCCCGGTTCCGCCCGCCGGCTACGAAGTGGATTACGTCGACGGCCCGGGGGGGGCGTGGATCATGGTGGTCGATTTCGGCGACGCGGATGCGGACGGCGACGTCGACCTCGCGGATCTGGCTGGGTTTTCGGCGTGTTTCACCGGGGAAGAGGGCGGCAGCGTCGGGCGGGCGTGCGCCGCGTATGACTTCAACGGCGACGGGCGCATCGACCTGGCGGACCACGGCGCGATGACCGAGCGGATTACCGGGCCGCGGTAGCATCAGGTTACCTCGTCGCTCGGTCCGCATCGTCGCAGAGCCGCGACCGTCAGGGAGCGTGTCCGCGTGGCTGCCTCCGCAGCCTGCCGGTTTCCCCCGCCGCGTTTGCGAGGCTCACGTTGCCGCCGAAGTCGGCGTCACCGAAATCCACCACGATGGTTCACACATCCCCGGGGTCATCGACAAGGTCCACCTTGCGGATGTACATCGCGGGCTCGGCGCGCCCGGCCGGGAGGATGGCGCGAGGCGCCGGGAAGCGCCGGCCGGCATGACGCCGCTGCTTCGTCCCACTGGTTGCGGTAGGATCACTGCGTGGCCGCAACCACCGAGAATGGGGAACTGCCCGTCTTCGAACGGTGCCCGCGCTGCCGATATCCGCTGCGCGGTTTGCCGGCGGAGCACGCCTGTCCGGAATGCGGGCTGCGGTACGACCAGGACTGCCTGTACTATCGCGCCTCGAACAGGGCCATGCTGGCAGGGCTGTGGCCGTCGCTGCTTGGTTCAAGCGGGATGCTGTTCAGCCAGACCGTCCACCTGTTCTGGGGTCCGTCGGGAATGAGGCTGTGGGCCGGCGTGATTATCGCCGGGTGGATCGGCATCGAAGTGCTGGGGGTGTGGCTGGTGTGGCGATACTCGCGGAGGGGGGCGGAGGTGTTCGTCACCGGCGACGGACTGCTGCTGCGTCCGTGGGGATTCGGCGGGCAGTGGGTGCCGTGGGAGCGCGTCCGCGGGGCGGCGGTGCAGGAAGGCGGCCCGCCGTGCGTCGTGGAACTGCGGCTGCTCGACGCCTATACCTGGGTCGGCATGGCTACCTCCCTTTTCCCGCAGCGGGAGGACGCGGACCGGTTCGTCGCCCAGGTGAACCGGCGGGCGCTGTGTCAGTAGTCTTCTGGGCGGCATCGCCGAGCCGTGGGCTTCAGCCAGGCTTCAGCCCGCGCGACTTCGGGCGTAAACGTCACGAAGTACAAACGTCACGAAGTACAAACGTCACGACGTCACGAGCGCGACGAGGCGTCGAAGGGCTTGAGGCTACGACGCCAGGAACCGGGCGCGGATGGCCGCCAAAAAATTCGGGTCCGGACACGGGATCGATCGGACATTAACCCCGCGCCGGACCCTGTTGGCGCGTAACTTCCTGCAGACAATGAGGACGTTTCGGCGGCGACCGGCGTCGATGGACGGCCGGTGCGGCGCCTCGTACTCGCGCCAAAGGCAGTCGCACCCAGGTGTAAGGGCGCAGGGGCCGCCCGGTGCGATTGCAGATCAATGGTTGGACGTTGTGCCGCTCGCTGGCGAGATCTCCCTGACTTCGACCGGCACGAGCACCGGTCGAACGACCCTTCACGCCGCGGCGATGACGATCGCCGCGGGTTCGGACGCAAAGACGCGACGCGATCGACCTGGATGCGTGCGCACTTGCCGCAAAGACAGTGCCGCACGGTCCCACTCGATCCCGTCCTGCCCGGCTCGGCCGCCATCCCAGCGAAGACGCCGACCGCCGAAGCGAGCTATTGTTCGCGCACGGATCAGCGACGTCTAGTGGCGCGGCTAAATAAGGCTGCGACAGAACGTTACGGCCGGTGCCGGGGGGTGGACACCTGGCGGGTCGACTGGCGGGCGGTCAAGTGGCGACTTGGGCGTGGGGGGCCGGTCGGCGGACGGATCCCTCCCCGGCGGCGGGTGGAGATCGGCTCGAGCGATCCTGCCGGATCGTCCGCGAAGCTTGCGCACGGATCGAGTCCGGACGTTGAACCCAAGTACGCGGCCGACGTAGACTGGTTGGGCCGACGAACGGAGGAGTCCAACGTGAACTCAAACCTCGGGACGATTGCAGGTATCGAGTCTCCGGCGTCCGGCCGCGGGCGACTGGTGGCCGGTCAGCATCGACGGCTGCGCTGGTTCGGCATCATCGCGGGCGGGATGCTCGTCTTCCTGGTGGTGTTACGATTGTGGTGGGGTTGGGAGGCGGACCGTCGATTGCAGGCGGAACTCGACCGCTATCGCGCCGCGGGCCAGCCGGTGTATGCCGCCGAGTTCGACGCGGAACTGGATGCCGTGCGGGATGACCAGAACGCGGCGTTGCTGCTGGAGTCCGCATTCGCGGGCATCACGTTCGCGACTCCGTCAGGTGTCTCCTATGATCAGTTTCTGAGTGAGCCCGACGCCTTTGATGCCCATCCCGTCGAAGCGGAACAACTCTACCAAAGCAACGCTAACGTCTTCCAACTCGTCCGTCGGGCACGAGCGATGCCGCAGGTCGCCTGGAAGCATCGCCTGCAGGGTGCGTCCTTCGTCGTGCCTCCGGTTTCCCAGCAGCGGTCGCTCGCCAAGCTGCTCTGGTTTGCCATCAATCACCAATACCGCACGGGAGATCACGCCGGCGCCATCGAAACCACCCACGATCTGGCGGCGTTCAGTGAAACGGTGAATGCCCATCCCGTCCTGATCTCGTCGCTGGTCGGCTGGGCGTGCGAGGACTTGGGGTTGTCCACGGTAGAGGAGTTTGGTGCTCGACTCGTCATCGAACCCGCAGTCGGCGCGGGGGAAGGCGTACACCCCGCGAGCCGGGCACAAGTCGAGGCGCTCATCAACCGACTGCTGGCCGAGGACGACGCCCGAGAGGCGGCGGTGCGAATGTACTATGGCGACCGAGCGACCTATCTTGCCATGCTCGACACGGTTCCAGGATTGTCCGGCTGGGACCGCGTGGTGGCTTTCCTCGAAAGGCCGATCATCGTTCTTGATACCATTCGCGCGCTCCAGCCCTGTTCGCTGGCGGCGGATGCCGTCCGTGAGCGGAATTGGCCGCGGGCGGCGGCGCACTTTCCCGGGCAGGAACAATCTCGATCTCTGCTTCGATTATTGACACGGCCCGTCTCGCAATCCGCACTCGGCGGAACCACAGATGACACGATAAGCGCAAGTGTGCGCACGTACTACGCTCGGATGGCTCAGCGCCGGCTGGCGGCGACGGCGCTGGCCATACGGCTCTTCGAACTCGACCAGGGACACCGTCCTGAGCGGTTGGATGCGCTCGTGCCAGCGTACCTGTCAGTGGTTCCCGCTGATCCATTGTCGCAGGCGGCTGAACTCATTCGATACAACCCGGCCGCGGTGCATCCCCTGGTCTACAGCGTCGGCCGGAACGGCGTCGATGACGGCGGTCGGCAGAGCATAAGGCCCGAACACCGGATCGACTTCGACCGAAGCGATATCCTGTTCTACCTCGACGGCAAACCCAAGGACGACGATGGAGCGGGTGACTCGTCAGCGCAGACTATCGAGAACAACGAGGATGGAGAGGACGATAAACGGCAGGCCGACGAGAATGAGGCCGGCCAGGGTAAGCCATAGCACTGGCAGGCCGATCGCGACCGTCAACCGTTGCCGCTTGAGTTGAGGCATCGTGCGCCGCGCGAGGGACATGAGGGTCACCCACCATCCGACGACCACCGCGCCTGTGGCGATCGCCGCAGCCACCAGCACACCATGTCCAACCGTCGGGAACACGTACGCGGCATTCGTCGCTGGCACAAGCGCGAGCATCATCAATGGCCACAGCGCGAGCGGTCCGCAAGCGTAGTAGCTCATTGCGATCCCGTTGTCCTGCTGCCGCGCTGAGAGGGCGCGCGGATGGAACAGGTAGCTGGGCGCCACGGCCGCGCAGGCGAGGTAGAGCATCAGGCAGGCCAGGAGAATCGCGACCGGCCACACCTCGCCATAGGCGCGGTCGAGCATCGTAGACAAGGCCTGCGCCGGGGCGCCCATCATTGCTGCCATCGACGCTGCCATGGGATTATCAGGTTCCGGGACGACTGGAACAGTCAGATATAAGCAAGCTGTCGCCGCCAGCAGCGATACATGAACGTGCAGCAGCGTCACCCACAGAAACGCCCGCGCATCCGCGAAGCTGACGGTCCGGGCCGATTCCTCGCAGAAACGCTTCGTGTTGAAGGTCACCAGCCACACGGTCTGCCAAAACGTGCGAACTCGCCCATTCTCCCGTCGCCGCACCCAAGGGATTGCCGGCTCCGCCGAACGCATCCCCGCGAGGGCGTAACCGCATTCCGGGCAACAGTCGCCTAAGACGCCGCGGAGGTTGTATCCGCAATTCGGGCAGAACAAATCAGCGACAGAAGCAACAGATTCCATGAGGTCTGGGAAGCCTCGTCGTGAGTGCAGCAACTACAAAGATGCAGCAACCTGGTCGCCAGCAGTCCGTTTTCGTCCACACGTCCGGGCATGGACGATCAGTCGCCACAGTGCCTGTGCCGCTCTACCGCAGTTCCTCCGTGCCGAGCATAGCCTGGTCGGCGCGGCTGCGGAGAGCGGCCCGCAACTGCGTAAACCCCATCCAGCCGATGACGCACAGCCACGGGAGAGTGACGACCAGAAGCGTGAGGTTGACGAGGCCGCCCAGTATCCGCCCGTCCCTAAGATCCCGGAACACCTCACCCGCGGACGGGATCAGGAGCAGGCCGAAACACAGCGCAAACGCCACGGTCCCCAGCGACAGCCCAACGCCCGCCGGGGGAACGAAGACGCACGCACAAGAATCGCAGCGTCGCGGCCCGCGGATGGTGAAGAACGGCGCTTCGCCGCGCTTCCAGCGCGTCCGCCGGGATGCGCCGCCGCAGTGAGGGCAGGCGTCCCGGCTGGAGGAGTTGTCGGCGCTCGGCGTTGTCATGTGTAGTTGGCGAGTCACTGGCCCGCAGGCGGCTTCGGCCGCGCGGTCTTCGCAGCCGCTGCCGCGTCGCTCCCGCCGCCATTCCCCCCGGCGATGTTGCTCGCAATCGACTTGGTCAACGCGCGCATATCGATCCCGAGCACGCCTTCCAGCGTCGCCAGGGATTCGGACAGCATACGCGCCCGGCTCAGGGCGGCGCCGGCTACGGCCTGGCCGTTGCCGCTGTCGATGACGGTTACGTCGCCGAGATTGACGCCGCTGAGCGTCTTGGTCAGCTCGCGCACGACCTCGGGCATCATTTCCGCCAGCATGACTTTCAGCGCGTCCGGGTGCGCCTCGATGGCGCGGCCGATCTGCTCGATGGCGGCGGCGCGGGCCTTGCCCTCTTCGAGCACCCTGGCCGCGGCGCCTTCGGCCTCGGCCTTGGCAACGTCGCGGGCGACGTTGGCCTGCTTGATCTTGGTTGCGATGAGCCGCGCCTCTTCCGCCTCCGCCGCGGCCTTTTGCCAGTCGGCTTCCTTCAGTTCCGCCTGGGCGGCCAGTTCGGCTTTGCGGATGCGCAGTGCCGTATCGGCGTCGGCGATGGCCTTTTCCGCGGCCAGACGCGCCTGCTCGGACTTCTGATGGCTGGCGGCCTCGGCCGTGCGGGCTTCGGCGTCGCGCTCGGCCTGGGCCTGGCGCGCCTGCGCCTGGGCCTGGGCTTCCTTGATGTCCGCCTCTGACTTGCGCTCTGCTTCGTACTGGCGTGCGCTGGCGCGAACCTGGGCCGACGCCTTGCGGGCGATGGACTCCAGATATTGATCCTCGTCGTGGACGTTTTGAATGTTGACGCTGTCGATGATCATGCCCAGCTTGCGGAAGTCGTCGTTGACTTCGTTCATCACCGTAGCGACGAACTTGTCGCGGTCTTCGACGATTTCTTCCGGCGTCATCTTGCCGATGACCGCGCGCAGGCCGCCTTCCAGCGTCTCGCGGGCGACAAGCTGCATGGCCGTGGGCGGATGGCCGAGGAAGCGCTCAATGGCGTTGCCGCGCGTGTCCGGTTCGGACGATATCTTGACGTTGGCCACGCCGGTGACGCTGATCGGGATCATCGTGCCGCCGCCGGCCTGGGCCTTGACCTCCAGCCCCACCTGCATGTTGCGCAGGCTGAGCCGATCGACCTTTTCGATGACCGGAATGCGCAGCGTGCGCCCGCCGATCAGCGTTCGATAGCCGCGACCTTCCGTCTTCTTACCGCTGATCACCAGCAGTTCGCTCGGGTTCCCGACAACGATGAAGCGGGAAATGATGACGACCAGGAACGTGCCTCCCACCAGCACGAGCCCCGCCAGACCGTACACCCACGTCGGAACCTGCGCGAGAATCAACGCGTTCATGCCTCAGCTCCCTTGTCCTCCTCGTGGAGGAACTCATATTCTTTTCGCGACACGACCGTCGCCGTTCCTGCGTCGTAGGCCGTCAGCACGACCTGTTCACCCACCGCAAAGCCGTCCGTATCCCGCTGGGCTCGCGCGGGAACGAACCGCTGCGAATCCGCCACCTCGACCGCCACCTCGCCCTTTCGGCCCGGTGCGATCGCCACGGTCACCCGGCCAATCCGGCGCACATAGTCCGCCCGGCTGACCGACGAATCCGGCCCGCGCTGGAGCCGGCGAAAAAGCTGCTGCACGGCCTGGCCGACCACCAGCCCCGACCCGATCGATGCGACCGCCTTTGTGGCGACGCCCAGGTCGGACAGGTACGTCAGGACCGTTCCTACCGCGCCGAAGGTGGCCATGAAGTAGATCAGGAATCGGAAGGACAGCCAACTCGACAGCGACAGCCACTCGGGTCCGTGGTGGATGTCGGTCGCGTGGCCGGCGACCTCGTGGGCGTCGGCCGCCCCGTCCGCGCCCAGGTCGCCGCCGGCATCGAGGTCCACGTCGCCTCCGGAGGCGTCCATGTCGAACTCGCCGCCGCCGGCATCAACGTCCACGCCCGCGGCGCCGTCGAAGTCGACGTCGCCCGCCTCGCCCTGGCCGCCGAAAACGAGCGAGAAAAGCAGAAAGCCTCCGCCGACGATCAGGCAGAAAAGATACGCCGAAGCCCAGCCAGACGCCTGGGCCAGCACGCCCGCCGGATCCAACGCTGCGATCGGTATCGTCGCCACTGCCGCCATGTCCATCGCCGCAACCTCCCGTCCCGCCGCCCCGGCCCGCGCAGACCCGCGTCCACGCTATTGCAATCTACCTCAAGACGGGCCGGTTGGCCATTAGAAAGGGGAGGGGGTGTGGGTAATCGACAGCGGCTCGGGAGGCTACTCTGCGTGTTTACCGAGGGCTTCAAGCGCGCCGACCCACTCCCCGAAGTGCGGGCAGTTCGCGATCATGGCGTTCAGGCCGATCCGCGCAACCAGAATCGACCCGTGCAGCCGCTTGCGGTAAGCCGGCACCAGTGATGCGATGCGGTGCGACGGGCATGTGTCGAAGCCGTCGTCGATGGCTTCCGGCTGGCCGTGAGCCTCCGTCAGAATGGCGCCAAACGCTTCGCGAAGCCTTGCCGGCGGAGTCTGACTCAGCATGCCGGTCACGGCGACCAGCGCTTCAAGGTCGGCGAACAGCAGGGCCTCGAACTCATGCAACTGGACGTACGGAACAAACCGCGCGGGGTTGAAGCTCGAGCCCATGCGGGTTGAGATGTCGTCCGCGAGCGCCCTCTCCACGTGTTCGGCCCGATCCTGCCACGGCAGGCCGGACGCCTCAGCACGTCCCGGCCAGTCGAGCGGCAAGCCGTAGAAGTCAAACATGGTTGTACAATAGTGGCCCCGCTTGAGCACGCGCTGGATGTCCTTGCGCGCCACGTGCCACCGGGGTGCCCCGCCCTGCTTTCCAGCCTTGCCCGACAGCACCGGCCATACGGCGATACCAACGGCGCCGAAGCGCGCGGCCAACTGGTCGCGCACAAACGTCTGCTCGGTCTGACCCTCCACGAGCACGACGATCTCAGGCACCCTCCGGCCCCCCCCGAACGACGTTCTTTTGCCACAGATCGCCGACGGAGTAGTCTTCCAGCCACTCCGCCAGTTCCGCCGCGTCGAGCCGCTGGAACTGCGACCGGCCGTTGGTGCGGTTGACCACGATCACGTCTTCCGGCGCGAAATGGTCCAGTAGCGCCGGCGACTGCGTCGAGATGACGACCTGCGTCTGCTGCGAAGCCGATTTGATCAGGTCCGCCAGCAGTGTAATCGCGAACGGGTGCAGTCCGAGTTCCGGCTCGTCGATCACGACCGTGGTCGGCAGCGCTGGTTGTGAAAGCGCGGTGGCCAGACAGATGAAGCGCAGCGTACCGTCGGACAGTTGTCCCGGTTGAAAGGGAAAGTCGGTGCCTTTCTGCCGCCATTCAAGTCGCAGCTTCTGGTCGCCGGCCTTTTCTTCCGGCCGCAGCAGGAAGTCGTCGAAGAAGGGCGCGATCAATCGCACCGTGTCGCGGATCATCGCGTAGCGGCCCGCGTCTTTGTCTCTCAATCGCAAGAGGAACGCCGCGATGTTGGATGCGTCCGGACGCAGCCGCTCGTAGTCCCGAGCCGACTGCTCGCGGCGCATGGGCGCCAGCATGCTGGTGTCGTGAAAGTGGTAGACGACCCAGGAGAAAATCGCGTCATGGACGCTCGCGTCGACGCCGGCGCCATTGCCGCCCGCCCGCTCAGACCCGGCGCTTATGGCTTCCAATTGGGATTCCATGACGCCGTGACTGATCGTCCGCTTGGCACCGCCGATGAGCTGAGTCCGCTCTGCGTCAATCATCAGCCCGGAAGCAGCGGTCGCCTTCAGGCCGAACTCGTAAGCGCCTGGCCCGAACTCGATCCGCGCGTGGATGGTCGGCGTCGCTTTGGGGCCAAGATGAAAGAGGCCGTCGGCGCCGCCCTGCTCGTTGACGAACGCCTGCAGACCGCCGCTCGCCATCGCCCGCACCATGCGGAAGAAATCAATGAAGTTGCTCTTGCCTGCGCCGTTCGGGCCGATGAGCACGTTCAGGTTGTGCATCTGCAGTCCGTCCATTGACTGGACGGACTTGAAACCGCGAAGGGTGATGCGATCAATGCTTCGGCTCATTCTGGTGCGCTCTATGTTCGATCGGCGGGTCCGGTGCGGAGACGGAACCCTGCCATTATACTATCGAAGTGGGCGCAGGTTGGCCATCCGAGCGGGGAGCGTTCGGTGGCCGTCGGCTTGCGTCGAACCGGGACCGCTGGGACGGGGTCGTGACTCGAATATGGAACGGTCCCTTTCGGCTGATTGGAGTCGTGGCCCATGCTCATCCGACTGCTGGCGCTCGCCGCCTTTGTGGCCGGTCTGGCGGCGCCGCCGCTGGTGCATCTGTGGCTGATGCGCCATCGACCGCCCGCGCCGCCCGACCCGTGCGTCGTATTCGCCCGAGGCGCTCCTCAACCTGTGGTGACGAGGATCCGGTGCGGGGACGATCCGCAGTTTCTGGACGAGGTTCGGACGGACGCCAAATCGCGCGCGATCCTCGCCAAGGCCATCGTCCGTTCCCGGAGGTCGTATCAGCCACGGGAGCGCCGGCCTGTGCAGAAGGTGGCCCTGATCCCGCTCTGGTACGTTGAAGTGACATTCGACAACGGCAGCCATATCTTGATGTGGATACAGGACCGGCTGGAGGTCCGACCGTGTGGCGGGCGCGTGTTGAAGACCGGCATCATGGAGGACGCACTGCGGGAGGTGCTCCGCCGCGAGCGGACCCTTGGCGGTCGATAAGGCCCGCCGGGACGTCGCGCACGGCAGGCCGCCAAGAGACGCACACGCTCGCGTCGAAGCTGCGTCTACGCATTCCCCGTCTGCGCCACGGCCGGCTCGACGGCGACCTGCCCGGCCTCGGCGCGGGGTTGTGACGTAAGCCACGCCCGGGCGTCGATAAACAGGGAGAACATCGCGGGCACAACCACCAGCGTGAAAACCGTCGACACGACCAGCCCGCCGACGACCACGCTGCCGATCCCGCGGTAGAGTTCGCTGCCGGCGCCGGTCATCAGAACCAGCGGCAACATGCCGAAGACGCTCGTCATGGCGCTCATGAAGATCGGACGGGTGCGGGTGGCGACCGACTTCGCCACGGCCGCGTCGGCGTCGGCGCCCTCCTCGCGCATGACGTTGAGCGCCTGGTGGACGATCAGGATGGCGTTGTTGACCACCACGCCGATCAGAATGACGAACCCGAGCATGGTCAGTACGTCAAGCTGTTGCACGGGTGAGGTGATGTCATTGGCGCTGAAGTAATGCACGATGCGCAAGGCCGCGAAGCCGCCCACCGCCGCCAGCGGCACGGAGAACATGATCACGAACGGATACGCAAACGACTCGAACAGCGCCGCCATCAGCAGATACGTAATGAGCATCGCGAGCACCGCCCGCGACTGAAAGAGCATCAGCGTAAAGTCCATGTTCATCGCCAGAAATACGAACGCCAGCATCCCCAACGCCACCAGCGTCAGCCGCAGCGCCGTTCGCGGGCCCAGCAGCGTGCCGACAACCGCGGCCGCGGTTGCTACGAGCGCCAGGACGCAACCGATCGAGACATACACCGGCATGCCGAAAAACCGCGGCGACGTCACAGTACCACGGAAGTCGCCCACCAGTGCCCGCTGCGTGTCGGTCAGCTTGCTGGCGGAGCCGGCGAGCGTGATGTAGACGTTCGGCGAGATCGCCCCGGCCTCGCGGAGGGGCGCGATGATCTTGTTCTCCAGATCGTCCATCGTCGCCTGAAGCGGCTGGCCCTGCTTCGACTGCACCGCCAGCGTGACGGACGGCATCTGCTCGATGTGGTTGATCTGCTGCGGTGCAGACGTCTCCGAGAAGTCAATGACGGACGCCAACGGGATGACGTGGCCCGACGGCGTATAGATGGGCACGTAGCCGACTTCGTAGGGAGTGGCCTCATCCAGGCCGGCGAACTTCAAGGCCATGTCGATCTTGTCGCCCCTGTCGTTGTATTCACCAATGTAAGCGCCATCGACGCAGGCCTGGGTGATGAAGCCAACGTCGGCCACATCCAAGCCCACGTCCGCCGCCTTGGTGCGGTTCGGGTTCAACTGCACTTCGGGGCGGCCGAGGTCGAAATTCGAAGGGCTGGGCTGCGGACGGTTGTATCCGGCGCCCATGACGCCGCCGAACAGCGCGCCGGCCGCGCGGACGACGTCGTCAAGATTCTCGCTGCGGATCTCCAGATCGACCGAACTGACGCCCGCGCCGCCCCCTTGAAACAGGCCATGCTGGAAGAACACCGGGAAGATGCCGGGAATGCGCTGCGCCGCCCGTGTCATCGCCGGAACCAGCGGCGTCACCACGGTCGGCTCCGCGGACGTGCAACCCATGAAGACCGTTCCACCGTATGCAACGAAGAAGAAGTTCTCGATGGGCGGCGGTTGCACCGTCCGCACGTCCGACCCATCCTCGCCCAGATGGAACTGGACGGGGGGAAGCTGGGCGGCGAGTTCAGGGTCGTCGACTGCCTCCCAGAACGGGCGCAGGCCGTCCAGCGGATCGGCGGGATCGCCGTCCTCGACGATGTAGCCCATCTTCTTGTACGTCTCGACGCCGTAGCCCGGCGGTGTGATCAGTACGCCGAAGATCAGATTCTTGTTGCCGGCAGGCAGGTAGTCTGCGCTGGGGGCGAGCAGCCAGCTTCCGACGACGGCCACCAGCGACATGCCGAGGACCACGCTCACACGGGATGCCGTGCCGCGGTTGATTGCCGTGACCAGCGAAGCGATCCATGTGCCGAGGAACCACGGCTTGTCGCCTTTGGCCGCCGTGTCCGCCCCGCCGAGCGTTCGCGCGGCCAGTGGCGGAATCACTAGGATCGAGACCACCAGCGACAGACCCACGGCCGCGGCGATGGCGATCGCAATGTCCTTGAAGAGTTGTCCCGCTTCCTCCTGGATCGAGATCACAGGAACAAACACAGCCATCGTCGTCAGCGTGCTGGCCAGCACCGCGCCCCACACTTCGCGAGCGCCGTCCAAGGCGGCCTCGAATCGTCCCTTGCCCATCGTTCGGTGCCGATAGATGTTCTCCAGCACGACGATCGCGTTGTCAACGACCATCCCGACGGCGAATGCCATGCCGGCCAGCATGACGACGTTCAGGCTGCGCCCCAGCAGGGTAATCACCAGAAACGTGCCGATCACCGAGATCGGGATCGAAACCGCAACGACGCCAGTGGCACTCGCACTCCGCAGGAAAAGGAGCAACACGACGATCGCCAGCAGCCCGCCGAACAGAATGTTGCTCTTGACCAGATCGATCGCGCTGGTGATGTAGGTCGTCTCGTCGTAAACCTGCGTCAGCTTCAGGTTCATGCGCTTCGCGTCGAGGATCTCGCGGTTGACCACCTCCACCTGCCGACGCAGGTTTTGCATCGCGGTCAGCACGTTCGCGCCCGTTTCCCGCCGGGCGGGCAGCGCGATGACGAATTGCCCCTCGCTGCGCACGAAGCCACGCTGCTTCTTGAACCCGTCAATGACCGTAGCCACGTCGCGTACAAAGACAGGTCCACCGGCGCGATAGGCGATCACGGTGTTCTCGATTTCGCCAAGGCTGGTGTACTGACCCACGGTGCGATAGGTGAAGTCGCGCTTGCCCTGCATGAGGGTGCCGGCGGAGATGTTCTCGTTCTGGCGGCGCAGCGCCCGTTCGACGTCGCGCAAAGTCAGCCCGCGCGCCGCCAGCACGGCCGCGTCCACTTCGACCTGAATCTCCCGGTCGTAGCCGCCGTAGACGTTGACTTCGCTGATGCCCTCCGCGCGCTCAAGGATCGGCTTGACGTTGTCTTCGATAAACGTCTTGACCGCCGGCACGTCCACCGTCTCGTCGCCGCGCAGAATCATCCAGGCGATGATGTTCTCCATGTCGTCATCGGTCGCCGAGACGGTCGGTTCGTCTACCTCCTCGGGGTACTCGGGCACCTGGCGGAGCTTGTCTGAGACCTCGCGCAGGGCGGCCTCCTTATCAACGCCGACCGGGAACTCCAGCCGGACCGTGGCCATGCCCTCGGTCGACGTGGAGGTCATCTTCTTCAGCCCGGCGATGCTCTTGAGCTTATCCTCCTGCCGGTCGACGATCTCCGATTCGATCTCCTGCGGGCTGGCGCCGGTCCACATCGTGGTGACCGTCACCACCGGCACGTCTACGTCCGGCGTGAGTTGAATCGGCACGTTGAACAGGCTCAGCAGGCCGAACATGACCAGCAGGATCACGCCGACGGCGACCTTGACCGGATTGTCGATGACGAACTGAATCAGTCCCACGGGGTAGTCCTCATGGCTTGGGCGGTTCGGGTTCTGCGCGGGTGCTTTACCGATCGAACGCCCTCAACGACGATAGCGGTAGACCTGCCAGCGGCCGGTTCGATCGGCGTGACGCGGCGCGGCTTCCTTCCTGATTCCCTCACACCCTCACTCCTTTGTTCCCTCGCTGCCCTGTTCCTTCACTCCCTCATTGCCTTTTTCGATCGGTCTGCCGAGTTCGTCGACCAGGGCCACCGGTTCCGGGAACATGATGCGCTCGTTGCCCCGGATCACCACCTGCGCGCCGGGCGGCACGTTGTCCGACTTGATGGCGACCCAGCCGCCCGCGTCGGCGCCGATCGCCACCGGCGTCGGCATGGCGGTCAGCCCGCGCTCACCGGGCATGACCAGGGCGATGTACGACGTTCCCTGCCGGTCGGTGACGGCGTCGCGCGGGACCGCGACGGACTTCGTGTCCGGCCCTGACGGAACCGTGGCGCGGGCGAACATGCCCGCGGCCAGGTGCCGGTCGGCGTTGTCGACTTCGATCTCGACGGGAAACGTCCGCGCCGTCGCATCCGCAAGGGGAATGCGATGCTTGATGTGCCCGGCGTACGTGCGCTGGAGCGCGTCGATGCGCACGCCGGCTTCCGTCCCTTCCGTGCAGTAGGCGAGTGCGAACTCTGGCACATAGACGCGCACGAGCACGGTGCTGAGGTCGGCGATCTCGACGACTTCATCGCCGCTGGCGACCCACTCGCCGACTTCCACCGCGCGTCGTACGACGTATCCGTCGAACGGGGCCAGGATGCGCGTCTTCCGCAGTTCGCGCTCCAGGCGCTGGACGACGGATTCCTGCTCCGCGACGTCGTAGGCCGCTCGTGCGATTTCCTCGCGACGCGGGCCGTTCTTGGCTTCTTCGTAGTTCGCCTCGGCGGCGGCTTTCAGGTGTACCGCGGACGCCAGTTCCGCCTCTGCGTCGTACACTTCCTTCTGCGATCCGGCCTCTTTGTCCGAGTAGAGCCGTCGGACGCGTTCGACTTCGTAGGCCCAGCGTTGTCGCCGCGCCTCGGCCTCGGCGACGATCGCTTCGAGCCGCGCCAGAACTTCCGGGCGCGTGCCGGTGACGAGTTCCTCGTGAACGGCTTTCAACGATCCCAGCCGGGCCCGCGCCTCATCGAGTTGGAAGCGCACCAGTTCGTCGTCGAGGCGGCAGATCAGGTCGCCGGCGGTGACGGCGTCGCCCTGGCGAACCGGCATTTCCACCACGATGCCGCCGACCTCCGCGCCGACGCGGCTGCGCCGCACGGCGTCCACGCTGCCGACCAGCGTGGCCGTGGCGGGCATGTCGCGGACTTGGGTTTCCGCTACGACGACGCGGGTCGGCCCGCGGCCCTGTGCGCGGGCCGGGGACGGCGTCAACCAGGCGACGCACATCGCGGCCGCGACGCCGCCGGCGGTCGCGCGCAGCCTGATGCGGCGCACCGGTTGGGAACGGGACGTGACGCGGGGTCGTCTACCGGGCGTGGGTCCAGACCGACGCCCTCGCTGTCGATTCGCTGCTTCCATAGTTATCCAGATCGTAGTCAGTCGAAGGGTCGCCGCCGAGTCTGCCGAGTTGCGGAGTGTCCGTCAGGGAGCGATCCGCCCGGCGGATGCTCCACATTGCGCTCGTGACAGGATGCCCCGGGTGAAAATCGTCCTTTCGGCGGCTCGCTCACACGGCGTTCTCCACTATACTACGCGCTTGACCCGAACGAAAGCCTCACGGGCGGGTCGAAGTGTCAGATTGTGTCGTCGGCCGGTGACGGCGCCTGGGCGGGCGTCCACTTGCCGTTGCAGGTTCCCGTCGCGTGCCGTTCTCGCGACCCGACGATCGTCGCCAGGATGTGGGCATCGCAGCCGCCCACTGGCGACGAGAGAGCGTCTGAAATGGCACACTCGCTCCTGTTACGCGCGAGCCAGGCGTTTCGATGCGCCGTTCTCCCGCCCCGCTGCCTTTTGTGCCGGAGATTCGACCTGCCGGGTGCGGCCCATGTCTGCCCGGACTGCTCGACGCGCGTCAACCAGGATCGCACGGCGCCCTCATGCCCGCGCTGTGCCGCGGACGCGCCTGGATCGGCGATCGACGAGGGCGACTGCAAGCGGTGTCGAGACAAGCGGCCGGCGGTGTCGCGCGTCGTTCGCGTCGGTTCGTATGGCCACGCGCTCGGTCCTCTCGTGCTGGCCTTCAAGTACGACGGCGATCCCGCGGCCGGGGCGATCCTCGGCGGGTGGCTCGCGGACGTTGTCGAAGTGGCGTCACAGCGGCCTGACCTGCCGCCGCTGAGCGACGTCGACGCGATCGTGCCCGTACCCACTACAGCGTGGCGGCGTGTCAAGGCGAAGCTGCACGTGCCGAGCGAACTGAGCCGAGGGCTGGCGCGACGGCTCCATCGCCCGGTTGTGCCGGCGCTGCGGCGGGTGCGAGGCGGGCCGCACCAGATCGGTCTGACCGCGCAGCAGCGGATCGACAACGTCCGCGGCGCGTTCGCGCTGACTCGGGGTACGCGGCTCGAGGGCGCAAGGCTGTTGCTGGTGGACGACGTGTCCACCACGGGCGCGACGCTGGCGGAATGTGCCCGGGTGCTCCGACGGGGCGGCGCCGAGTTTGTAGGTGCCGCAGTGCTTGCCCGCGCGGCCACGAACATGGAAGCGATGCTCGGCGTGTGAGCGTCATGGCGCGAGCCGCGGGCTGTTGCCGGCGCGGAGAATCGCGAATGGCGAATAGCGAAGGGCGAATAACGAATGCAGAAAGGACGCACATTGCATCGGCTCCCGGATTCTGCGGAGAAACCGGGTAAGCACGGCCTCGACAGCGACGATTCATGCAACGTGAGGGTTCACGAGTCGCGCCCATCGTATCCCGTGTTGCCAGGCTGGAGCCTGGCGATCCTACGGACAGCCGATCAGACGCCGTATACCGCGCCGAACTTCGCCCGTGCGTACTCGCAGAACGGTTCGATGGAGAGCGGCTTGCCGGTGACGGCCTGCACCAGTTCGTGCGCGCGGTATCGCTGGCCGTGACGGTGAATCTTCTCCCGCAGCCAGTCGAGCAGAGGCCGCGTGTTTCCCTGGCGAATCGCGTCGTCGAGGTTTCCGATCTGGGTCCGTGCGGCCTGGTAGAATTGCGCCGCGTACAGGTTGCCCAGCGTGTACGTCGGGAAGTAGCCGAAGGCGCCCAGCGACCAGTGAATATCCTGCAGGCAGCCTTCCCGGTCGTTGGACGGCTCGATTCCCAGTTGGGACTTCATGCTCTCGTTCCACGCCGCCGGTACGTCGTTGACCCCTACGTCGCCGCGCAACATCCCGCGCTCCAGCTCGAAGCGCAGAATGATGTGCAGGTTGTACGTCAGCTCGTCCGCCTCGACGCGAATCATCGAAGGCTTTACCGCGTTGATCGCGCGCCAGAAAGCATCCAGCGTGACGTTTCCGAGGGCGTCGGGGAAGAGGCCCTGAGTGTAGGCGTACTGACCTTCCCAGAAGGGCCGCCCACGACCGACGAGGTTTTCCCACAGGCGCGACTGTGACTCATGAATACCCAGCGAAACCGCTTCGCCCATCGGCGTGCCGGCATGCTCGACTTGGAGACCCTGCTCATAGAGCGCGTGTCCGGCTTCATGGAGCGTGCCGAACAGCGCGGGCGCGACGAACGACTCGTTGTAGCGCGTGGTGATCCGTACGTCGGTCGGTCCGCCGATGGTGGTGCAGAACGGATGGGTCGATACGTCGATGCGGCCGGCCTCGAAGTCGTAATGCAGCAGCGTCGCCATGCGGGCGGAAAGCTGCTCCTGCTTGGCCCGCGGGTAGTGCCGCGTCAGGATGGACTCATCCGGCTGGCGGCTGGAGGCGCGGATGCGGTCCAGCAGTTCCACGGTGAACTCGCGAAGCTGCCTGAAGACCGGTTCGAGCGCGGGCACGGAAGCACCCGGCTCATACTCGTCCATCAGCGCCTCGTAGGGTTCATTGGCGTAGCCGATCAGGCCCGCCGCTTCCCGTTTGAGGTCGAGAAGCCGGGTCAGGGCCGGGGCGAACTGGGCGAAGTTCGCATCCGCGCGTGCTTTCATCCAGGCGGACTTGGCGCTGGAGGCGGCGTGAGCGATCTGCTCGACCAGCGACGTGGGGAGCTTCCGCTGCCGCTCGAAGACGCGCCGCGCCTCGCGGACGTTCGCCGTCGCGGCGAAGTCGGCCTCATCGAACCGCGCCCCGTCCAGGCTGGCGGCGAACTCGTCCGAGACGAGCCGTTCGTGCGCCAGGCCCGCCACCAGCGCCTGCTGGTCGGCCCGGGCGACGGCGCCACGGGGCGGCATGTACGTTTCCTGGTCCCAGTCGAGCAGCGACGAAATGGCGTTGAGCCGGCTGATTTCGCGAAGGCGGGTGACGAGGTCGGTGTAGGCTTCGTTCATGGCGGGTGATCACCTGGGGCGTGAGCGGACGTCCGGTCCGGATGAACCGTGTCCCGCCGGGCTGGACGCACGCGCATTCCGCCGCGGACGGTGGGTCGGATCGTAGCACGATTCCGGCCGGCGCGTCAGTCATCCGCGCGGAAGCGCCCGCGATAACGCTCGGCCGGGTACTTTAGCTCGTTTTTCTTCATCTTCTCGACGAGCGCCTGGGTCAGGTCGATGCCCATCGTCTCGGCAAACGAGAGTACGTACGCGAAGACGTCGGCGAGTTCCTCCCGGATCGCGGCCATCTGGGCCGGGTCGTCGCGCACGGCCGCGAGTTCGTCGGTTCGCAGCCACTGGAAGTGCTCCATGAGTTCGCCCGCTTCGATGAGGATGGAGCAGGCGAGATTCTTGGGGTCATGGAACGGCCGCCAGTCGCGCGCGGTGACGAACTCGTCCATGATGCGGCGCAGATCGGCCAGCGTCGTGTTGTGATCGTTCATGGGACCGGTTCCGTCGTTGCGTCTTCGTGGCGGCCGGGCCTGCGCGGTCTGCGGCTGGTCGAGTCGCGGTCGCGCTCCATGAGGAACGAGAGTCGCTCCATGTCGCCGGGCTTGACGATACGTTCGAGCGTCTGCCGCGCCCACCGCGGGTCGGTTCGCCGGGTCATGTGGGTCAGCACGACTCGGGCATCGGGTACGGCCTCCAGGATCGCAGGGACGTCGTTGACGTGGATGTGCCGCCCCGCACGGGCGCGCTCCCGGTGGTCCGGCTCGAAAAACGTGCATTCCACCAGCAGTACCTCGCTGCGGCGCACGAACTCCAGATCCAGCCAGCGGCCCAGGGCGGTGTCGCCGCTGCACGTGACGACCGGCACCTCGACGACGTTTTCGATTTCGATCCCCTGCTTCTTGAATGCGACCAGCTCCGGCCCCGTCTTGCCCAGCAGTTCCGGTTTGAGCTTGCGGCGGACCTCGATCAGGGAATACCCGAGCGCCCCGGCCGTGTGGTTGACCTCGAACGGTCGCAGGAGCATCCCCCGGCGGATCTCCACGTCCTCCAGCGGCGCGACACCGTAGACCGTTCCGGGCGACGGGTGCCGCTCGATGTCGGCCCAGACGGCCATCAGCCGCTGGATATGCTGGGCGATCTCCCGATGACAGATGACGCGGCCGGGGGCGATGCCGACGAACGTCCGCTGCGACAGGTAGTAGGCGACGCCGGCCGCGTGATCCATGTGGCCGTGGGTCAGGCACATGTTGTCGATCGGGATGGTCTCCCGCGGTGCCCGGCCGGGGTCGAAGCAGACGTTGTGCTCGGGCAGGACGATGACGGACTCCTCGCCCGCTACCGAGAAGGCCTGGAGTTTGATCCCCGCGATCGTTTTGTAGACCAAGCGACCCACAAAGGAACCTTACGGGCGACGGCGGGCGCGCGTCCAGTGGGCGAGCAGGCACGGAGGCACATAGGCGCGGAGGCACGAAGGGGAAGAGGGCACGGGTCACTCAGAGCCCCGGCCCCCTCAGAGCCCCGGCCCGCCGCACGCGGATTTTCAACTTTCAAGCCGGGGTTCTTGCGGGTACCGCGTTCGCCGCGCGTCTGCGTCCACCAGGCGAACCGGTGACGAACGCCTGCGCGTACAGAGCCACGAACGCATTTGACATCCAACATGTTGCGGTGTTACGTTCACACGGCCCGAAATAGTGTGGCGTACTGACGGAATCCGCATCCTGCGCCACGCGCCGGGTGTGTGCGCCGACCCTCAGGAGTCTGATCCATGCGATGCCCTTCTTGCCGAACGGACAGCGACAAGGTGATCGACTCGCGCACGACCGACGGCGGGCGGGCGATCCGGCGGCGGCGGATGTGCCTGGAGTGCGGGCGACGCTTCACCACCAAGGAGCGCATCGAGGAGGAGCTGCGGCTGACCGTCATCAAGTCGGACGGCTCGGGCGTGCTCTACAAGCGCGAAAAGGTCCGCGACGGGATCGAGCGGGCCTGCTACAAGCTGCCGGTGTCCGACGAGGAAATCATCGGGCTGGTCGATCGGGTGGAGGAGGATCTGTTCCGCGAGCATGATCGCGAGGTGACCTCGGAGCAGATCGGCCGCTTCGTCGCCCGGCACCTGCGCGGCGTCAACCCGGTCGCCTACGTGCGTTTCATGAGCGTCTACCGGAAGTACAGTTCGGTGGAAGAGTGCGTCGATGAGATCCAGGACATCCGCAAACGCGCCACCCACGTAAGCCCGCA
>CAZYLK010000007.1:8261-67583 GCA_964648365.1 uncultured Phycisphaeraceae bacterium | reverse complement strand
TGCTCATGCTAACTCCTGTCTTGATAGCTGCATCGGCAGGACAGTCCTGCCTGAACCTAGCGGTTAACAGCCGCTCGCTCTACCATTGAGCTATCGGGGAATCTGCGGGCGGGCGGCCTGGAGCCGCCGACTTGCCAATCTTTAGCTCGGCGTGAGCCTCTGTCAAGGGCGCGACCGCCCGCACCGGCGGACTCGGGCGGACGTGCAGCACACTTCACAAGAAAAGCCCCCGGGGGCGGAAACCCCCGGGGGCGAAACAGTCACACTCAGATGAAGCGCGCCCGGATTACGGGTTCGGCTCGTCCACTATGGTCTCGTTGAGCCAGGCCCGCGGATCCAGGTTCGGCACCGCCTGCAAGACGTTGATCAGACGGGTGATGTCGTTGCCGTTCGGATCGCCGCTGCGGTTGATATCGGTCTGGTAATCCGCACAGACGATGCTCTCGTTGAGGCAGTCCACAAGCTCGCTGATGTCCGTACCGTTGCTGGCCTTGCTCTGATTCACGTCGCCGGGCAGGAAGCCGACGTCGATCAGCGTGCGGCCGCCGGTGCCGTTGTAGGCCAGCGTCGTCCACTGCTGCTCGGTGATCGGGCGATCGAAGTTGACGCGAACCTCGTTGCCCTGCTTCTCGATGTTGACGATGTTCGGCGGGGTGCCGCCGCCGGTCTCTTCGACACCGAAACACTGAGCCACGATGGTGCTGCTGTCATCGAACACCACCACGAATGACCGCAGACCGGTCAGGTTGTCCGGGTTGCCGAACTCGTGCAGCTCGCGAGCGTCGATGGCCCCGTCCGGCGGGCTGCTCTCAAGCACGTGGCCCGTGCAGCACTCGACGCCGCGAAGCGTACCGGCGATGCCCCACTTCACCAGCGTTCCGATGTCGCCGATGCCGTTGTCCGCAACGGTGAGGGTCCAGTCGCCCTGGATGTTGCCGAGGTCGAAATCGCTGAGGGCGCCAACCGGCTGGAAGCGGCCGACCGTCGGCGAACTGCACGCCACCGGATCGCCTTCGTCATCGAAGATGACGTCCATGTTGATGCTGCCGCCGCACTGGCGATCCCACAGGCGAACGCTCACGCCGCCGTGTTCGACGTCAATAGTCAGATCGCCGATAAAGGCGTGGGCGATGACGACGTTCACGTCGACGTCCGCAATCACGCCACTGTCCTCGACCTTGATGGTGTCCATGACGCCTTCCGGAGTGTTATCCGGAATGGCGAGATTGGGCTCCGACTCGTACGGCCCGAACGGTTCGCCCTGGCACTCATCCGGAACGTTGTCGCCGTTGCAGTCCGGATAGGTTCCGCACGCCGGCCAGGCATCGCAGCCCTCGTTCTCGCAACTTACGTCGCATTCGTCGGGGACGCCGTTGGCGTTGCAGTCCTCGGCATCGCCCAGGCTGCGGACGCGCAGATTGAAATCACCCGTCGCTCCCAGGAAGCCCTGCACGAGAACGAGGTAGCTCACGCCTTCCTCAGACTCGAAGGTCACCTGAGATTGCAGCAAGTCCTGGCCACAGGCGTCGTCGCTTCCGCCGACGCACGTCAGGGTCTGGCACCCGTCGCGATAAACGTTCAGCCGGGTGTCGTAATTGAACACCTCGTCGCATGTTTCGACCGTAACCTCTGAGCCGTCGCCGACCAGAGCGTACCAGACGCCGGGCGCGGTCACTTCCGTGCCACAGTCCGGAGCCTCGTCGTTGGTGGCGCCGGTCGTCGTGCCGGGCGTCAGCGAATTGAGTCCGACGGCGACAGCGTTCTCGCAGTCATCGTTGTCGGGCGCCGGCGGCGGCTCTGCAATCTCCAGAGTGCCGGGCCCGGCGCCTTCGTTGTAACCGCCGACGCGGATCAGATACGTCGTCTGGGCGGTCGCCTGGAAGACGAGCCTGGAGGTAAAGCCCAAACACCCGATCTCGTCGTCGTTGCAGGCGATCGCCTCGTCCGGGCCGAGCGGGCAGGCGTCCGCATAAACGGCGAGGCGCGTGTCGAAGGACGCCATGCTGCACGTGCTCACCACGTAAGGGCCGGACGCGTCCGGCGTGAAGGCGTACCAGATGTCCTGGTTGATGAGGTTGTTGCCACCGGGGAACTGGCAGCCCGGCTCGTCGGGTCCGTCGGTGGTGGCATCGGTCGTGTCAAAATCGGTCAGCCCCAGCGTGACGACACTGGCGTTGGCGCAGTCGTCGTTCACCGGTTGCGCGACCGCCGCGCTCGTGACAATCGCCGCGCCGGCGAGCGCGATGATCAGCAACGGAATCTTCCTCATTACGGCTTCCTCCTGGGGGAATGGTCCAAGGCCGTTCCTGCGAACGAAGCCGGGGACACGTGCATCTTTCCGCCGTCAAACGTCAGCCGCTCAGAGGCCCGCGGTGTGAGAGAAGCTCTCGGGGCTCGAACGACAGATTATGGCTCAGCCCTTGCCCGAGATGGCGCGATCCGGATCGGACGCGGGTGCGGCCGGTCATAGTCGACCGGGCCGCCGACATCGGGCATCGGATTTCCGCCAGTAACCATCCCCCCGGAGAGGATCCTCTCTCCGGGGGGTTGGAAAACTGCGGTCAGGTTCTGCGAAGGCCGCTTACGGATTCGGCTCGTCGACGATCGTCTCGTTGAGCCACGCCCGCGGATCCTGATTCGGCACTTCCTGCAACACGTTGATCAGACGCGTGATGTCGTTGCCGTTCGGATCGCCGCTGCGGTTGATGTCCGTCTGGTAGTCGGCACAGACGACGATCTCGTTCAGGCAGTCGATCAACTCAGACACGTCGCGACCGGTGCTCTGCTTGCTCTGGTTCACGTCGCCGGGCAGGAAGCCCACGTCGATCAGCGTCTTGCCGCCGGTGCCCAGATAGGCCAGCGTGGTCCACTGCTGCTCAGTGATCGGACGATCAAAGTTCACGCGGACTTCGTTGCCGGGGAGCTGGTCGATGCCGACGATGCTCGGCGGCGAACCGCCACCCGTCTCGCTGACGGCGAAGCACTCGGCGACGACGCTGCCGCTGTCATCGAAGGCGACCACGAAGGACCGCAGACCGGTCAGGTTGTTCGGGTTGCCGAACTCGTGCAGCTCGCGGGCGTCAATCGCACCATCCGGCGGGTTGCTGCCGAGCACGGCGCCGGTGCAGCACTCGACGCCGCGGAGCGTGCCGGAGATGCCCCACTTACGCAGGGTACCGAGCTGGCCGATGTTGTTGTCCGCCACCGTCAGCGTCCAGTCGCCGTGGATGTCGCTGCCGTCGAAAGCCGTGAGCGACTCGAAGGGCTGGAACCGACCGACCGTCGGCGAACCGCAAGCGACCGGATCACCTTCGTCGTCGAAGATGATGTCCATGTCGGCGCTCTCGCCGCACTGGCGATCCCACAGGCGAACCGTGATGCCGCCGTGAGACACGTCGATGGTCAGATCGCCGATCAGCGAGTGACTGATCATGACGTATACGTTCACGTCAAGGACGGCGCCGGAATCCTCGACGTTGATCGTATTGATCAGTCGTTCGGGATTCTGCGGGTCGAAGTCAGGAATCGGCAAGCCGTCGCCGAGTTCGGCGTTGTACTCAAACGGCTTGAGTTCGCACTCGCCGGCCGACTGCGCAACCGCCGCGCCTGCGACGAGCCCCACAACCGCCACAGCGGCGATCAGCGAAGGAATCTTCCTCATTACGGCACCCTCCTAAGCGAATGGTCCGCGCACCTCACGAGCATCCGGCGCTTGGACATGTGCTTCTTTCCGCCTGCAATCTTCAGCCATCGGTCGCGTTGAGTGCTGATCGTGCGAAACGCGCTGATGGATGTCTCGACACCTCGTCTTGTGGCCGAGCACGCTGCCCGGATCCCCTGGCTACAGGCGACCGCGAGGATCTGCGAGGGAGAGCATCTTTCCCACTCCATCTCGCCGAATCCGCCCGGCAAACACCTGTTGCCGATGCGGCTCGAACCCCGTCGGGACACCTATTTGATCACAAAGCAGGGGCAAAGTCAACACCCTGATTCGATCGGCCAAGAATTTCCTCGGCCCCACCCCGCAGGCACCGCGGGAACGCGGGTGGCGGCGATCCGTCCGCCCCATAATTACACACGCAATATCGGCCGAGGCCGCACCAGCCCGGACAAACCTGGATTGGCGGGCCATAAAAAGAAGCTGTGGTGGATTTTTTGGATCATCAGTGCAATCACGACCGGCCCGAATCGATGTCCGACAGACGCTGGCGGGCCAGGTCCGTCGCGGCGGATTCCCGATCACAGCCCAGCCACCGCCGGCCGGCCGCCTTTGCCGCCACCAGGGTGGTTCCGCTGCCGCAGAAGAAATCCGCGACCAGATCCCCCGGATCGGTGGCGGCCGTGATGATCCGCGTCAGCAGCGCCAGCGGCTTCTGGGTCGGGAAGCCGGCCCGCTCGGATGAGACCGTGGACAGGAACGGGATGTCCCATACGTCGCTGACGCAGGGGCCGTCCGGGTGGAAGTAAAGTCGTCCGCGGCGCGTGGTCTTGTAAGGTCGGCCTCCTTCATCCAGGCGTATCCCATCGGTTCGATACGAACCCGAGCGGATCGGATTGAATTTGTGGGCGCCGAACCGGCGGGCGTAGGCGAGAAGCACGTCATGCTTGCGCGGGAATCGTCGACCCGCGGGGCCGCCCGTGCGATAGCTCCAGATGATCTCGTTGAGAAACTGTCGCTCGCCGAAGAGGCCGTCGAGCAGAACCTTGAGATAGTGAGACGTGCGCGGATCGACGTGCAGATAGAGCGTTCCGCGCTCCGCCAGGACGCGGTGCATCTGTTCAAGCCGCGGCCGCATGAACCCAAGATACTCTTCGATGCCACCGGGAAAGCTGTCTTCGAATCCAGCCGCCGCGGCGCCGGTGAACCGGCGGCCGGTCATGAAGGGCGGGTCGGCATAGATCAGATCGCAGCACCCGTCCGGCAGTTCGCGCAGCAGTTCTAGATTGTCCGCGCAGACGACGCGGTCGATGACGCCTTCGATCGGTTCGTGCATGCTCGGGCTCGCGGAGTCGCAACGCGGCGCGGCCATGACCGTGTCCGCGGCGCCCGCGCAACTCAGCCATTGAACGACATCACGCGGTCAACCTCCACCTTGCTGCCGACGACGAGCGGCGTCCGCTGATGCAGCGACTTCGGCACTTTTTCCAGGATCCGGCGCTCGCCGTCCGTGGCCGCGCCCCCAGCCTGCTCCGCCAGAAAGGCGAGCGGATTCGCCTCGTACAGCAGACGGAGCTTGCCCTCGGGCGCGTCGTCGGTCGGCGGATAGAGGAACACGCCGCCGCGCAGAAGCGTGCGGTGAAAGTCCGCCACGAGCGATCCGATGTAGCGCAGCTTGTAGCCCTCGGTCTTGGCCCAGTCGAGGTATCGCTGGTTGCCGGCGGGGAAAGAGCGCGAGTACGCCTCGTTGACGCTGTAGGTCTTGCCCTTGTCGGGCATCTTGACGTCCTCACGCGTCAGGACGTAGGCGCCGATCAGCGGATCGAGCGTAAACATGTGGACGCCGTCGCCGGTGGTATAGGCCAGCACGGTGCTGCTGCTGTAGATGACGTAACCGGCGGCGACCTGTTCGACGCCGGGCTGGAGGATGTGATCGTTGACGGCGTCGCGGTTCACGCCGGGCTTGCGGCGGAGAATCGAGAAGATGGTGCCGACGGAAATGTTCACGTCGATGTTGCTCGATCCGTCGAGCGGGTCGAACAGCACGATGTACTTCGCGCCGTCTTCAGCCTCCTTGATGATGTGCGGCTCGTCATCCTCTTCGGAAGCCATGATGCCGACGTTGCCCCGATAACCGAGGCTTCGGAGAATCGTCTGATTGGCGATGACGTCGAGTTTCTGGACCAGCTCCCCCTGGACGTTGACGTCGCCGGTGTCCCCGTAGATGTCCACGATGCCGGCACGACGGACCTGCGACTCGATGACCTTGGTCGCGAGCGTGATACCGGAGAGCAGCCAACTGAAATCCCCGGTGGCGAGCGGATGAGCACGCTGTCGCTCGAGGATATGGGACTGGACCGTGACCAGGGGACGACGTTCTCTGCTTGCCATGACCTGACCTTTCACGCCGAAGGGATCCGAATCGGCGGACGTCGCCGTCCGGCCGGGCGCGCCGGCGTCCGCCGCTGCGGACCGCGGTTCGCCGGACCGGCTGGCACGCGGCGGGCCATTATGCCGTTTCGGTCCACGCTTGGACAGACGTTAACGCCGCGTCGGACGTTCCAGCCGCGTCTGCTGGGAGCATTCTCCCGTATGCTGCTGGATTTGGCGACGCTGGCCACGGCCTCGAAGACGAAAGCGTGCCACCACGCCGCAGCACCAGCGAGAGCCACGGCCTCGACGACGAGACCGTGCGACCACGCCCCAGCGCCAGCGAGAGCGCCACCCGCCGATGATGCTCCACGCCCCTCCGGACCGGCCGCGGCCTATTTCTTGCCGAGTGCCCGCTGGGCCGCGAAAAACCGGCGCAGGATGGCGGCACATTCGTCGGCGAGCACAGGCGTCCCGATCTCGACCGTGTGATTGAGACGCGGATCCGTCAGCAACCGGTAGAGCGTCTCGCAGGCGCCGGCCTTGGGATCGGTTGCGCCGTAGACCACGCGGCGGACGCGGGCGAGAACGATGGCGCCGGCACACATGGCGCACGGCTCCAGCGTGACGTAGAGCGCGCAGTCGGACAGGCGCCAGTCGCCTACGGCCGCGGCGGCCGACGTGAGGGCGAGCATCTCCGCGTGCGCCGTTGGATCCTTGAGCGTCTCCCGCTGGTTGTGCCCGCGGCCGATAACACGGTTTTCCCGGACGACGACCGCGCCGACGGGCACCTCGCCGCGTTCTTCGGCGGCCGCAGCTTCGTGCAGCGCCTGTCGCATCCACCGCTCGTCCGGTTCAGGCTCGCAGTCCATGAATATCGCTCGCCCGGCGACGTCCGGCCGGCAACCCACAATCGGCCCGCCCCTCTACCCACAGGGGTCCGCCGTACCGTCGCTCCCAGGCGGGGTCGGCATCCGCTCCGCCGCTGCGCCTCCGGCGTCCAGCCCCCGCATCGTCCGCGGCGTTCTGCAGCAACGGCGTTCGGGTGTGGCGGGGCACATGCTCCGTCCCACCAGTGCTGCTGCTCTCGGAGCAGGAGTTTAGTGTGACGGTTCTTGACATGAAATGCGCAACTCCCTAGAATCGCCGGATCGAACGACGAGCTGCGTCTTTGGCAGGCAGGAAGGACTGATACTGGGGGTTTCTGAGTCGCAGGGGACGGCGCGAGCGCGAGTGTTACTCGCCTCGTCAGACGATTGCCATCGGCCGATCCCTCCTCCCTTTCGGACTGTCCGGACAAACTCGTGCTGAACAAGTCGGAACCACGGCTCACCAGGTGGGGGGTGTGGTTCTCAGGTAAATGTTTGCGTGTAAGTCGCCGATCCGGTTCGACGCGCGTATGCCGCGAGGCAGGTGCGCGTGCGGTGCCGGGATTGCGGTGAGGTTGTTCATGTCGAGAGACCCCTGCCGACGTAGCGCGGAGGCTCTCTGGTTCCCAACTCTTCTTTGGGTGTAGGAGGACGGTAGATGAAACGTGCATTGTTTGGGGTGTGTGGACTGCTGTGCGCCGGCTCGCTGGCGTCGGCCCAGGAGTTTTCGCGTGACGCGATCGGCGCTCCCGCCGACCTGATCACGGTTCCCGGTCCGATCGTTCTGGCTGAGCAGTGCCAGGGCAGCGACAACGAGACCATCACGCCCGGTAACGCAGTGGCCTGCTCGCCGGACAGCGGCATCACCGTGACCGAAAACGGTCACGCCCGCCGCTGGTCGGTCCAGAGCGCCACGACCCTGAAGCAGGTTCGGTTTGGCATCGAGACCTGTCGTGACAACACCGGCCAGGGTCGTCCCTGCGCGATCGAAGTCCGTGCGTACAGCGCGCCGAGCTTCCCGACCTTCGGTGGTGCGACCGTTCTGGCGACGGCCAACGTGGACATTCCGGACGGCACCGCCGGCCAGATCTTCACCGCGGACTTCCCGGACGTGGCGATCGCCGGTGGCACCAACCTCGTCATCGAGATCTACAACCCGGATTCGTTCCGTCTGAACTGGGGCCTGTGGCCGGGCTCGAACACCGCCGGTCAGAGCGCGCCCAGCTTCATCCGCTCGGCCGCCTGCGGCTTGGCGAACTGGGGCGACCTGGCGGGGATCAACTTCCCGAACGTCCACCTGGTCATCTGCTGGAACGATGAAGGCGGCGGCGGCGAAGGTGGCTGTCAGTACGCCCTGTCGGCGAACTCCAAGCCGAAGAAGGGCTGCAACGTCTGTCCGCGCAAGGGCGACATCTTCAGCTCCGGCGAAGCCTGCCAGGACGTGAAGGACTGCGCCAAGAAGATCGTGATCAAGAAGCTCGACTGCCCGGACGGCGGCCCCGGCTTCTGCAAGAAGGTCAAGGGCAAGCGCGACGCCTGCATCGAGTAAGCCCAGCAACATCAGCAACGGGGCCCGGCGGACCTCCGCCGGGCCCGTTGCCTTTCGTCTGATGTCTCCTTGCAAAAGGAGAGGAGGACCGAGCGGCCGGCCAGATAGGGGCCGGTCGCTCTGTTTTTACACACCCGCGCGTTCCGCCCCCTGCGGCCGCCCGCAACCAGACTGCTACCCTGAACCCCGCATCGGCGATCTCGCTTACCCCGCTGTCGACGCGGCTCATTTGGGCAGCATGTTCCGACTTCCTCGCAATTACTCCCCTCCAATGCTGCGAATGCGTCGCCTTCCCGTTGCGTATGCACGACAAGAACGCATCAACTCATTCTGTCCGCTCGAACGTCAATTCCGCGTAACGGCGAATGGACGGCGCTTGAGCCGCGACACCAGAGCGTTTCGCGTCGGCCGTTGCGCGTAAGAGTACGTTCCGGGCCGCAGTTGACGCGGGGGGGCGCATGATTGCGCGCGGCGCTGGCTCGGCCACGGCCGGCGACGTGTCGCGCTGCGCCATTGCAGTCGTGGCTCTGTCACCACGCGCGCCGTCACTGGACCGGCGTTTCCTGTTCACGGCTCGCGGAGAGTCGAGGGACATTTTCTTTTTGGGGAGTATCGAACGATGAAGCGTCTGATTGGCTGTGGGGTGGTGGCAATGATGCTGGCCAGTGGGGTAATGGCGCAGGAGTCTCCGTTCAGCGCGTCGGGTGCGCCGGCGTTCAACGGCATCGCGACGACGCCGGGCACGCTCGCCGACGAATACATGCACGATGATGGCTCGGCCGAAGACGCGCTCGGTCTGACGGCCGGCGGCGTCGTCGTGTGGCTGGCCCGGTTCCAGGTCACGCAGGGCAATGAAACCGTCACGTCGCTGTCGGCCGCGTTCGGATCGCCTGGTTGCACCAGTCCGCCCTGCGGCGAGAACGGGCGCCCGTTCGGCATCGGTCTGTGGTCCGACCCGAACCAGGACGGCAATCCGTCCGACGGGGCGTTCCTGGCGAAGGCCGCGTCGGTGCAGTCCGGCGTCGACAACAACGAGTTTGTGACGGTCGACATCCCTGACACGAACGTCGGCGCAGTGGGCAACCGGTTCTTCGTCGTCGTCTGGACCCGCAACGAAGTCCGCGGGCAGCCGGGTGACTTCCCCGCGGCGCTGGACCAGGCACAGACCTCTCAGGGACGCGCCTGGGTCACCGGACAGAACGGCGCTCAGTTCGACCCGAACCAGTTCGGCACGACGGTCGGGTGGTTCGACGTAGATGCAATCAACTTCCCGGGCCTGTGGCTGGTCCGCGCCTCCACCAGCGGCGGCGGCGGTGGCTGCCAGTACGCCCTCAGCGCCAATCCGAAGCCCAAGAAGGGCTGCAACGTGTGCCCGAGCCGCGGCGACGTCATCGGGTCCGGCCAGGACTGCGAGGAAGTCAAGGACTGCGACAAGAAGCTCGTGATCAAGAAGCTCGACTGCCCGGACGGCGGACCGGGGTTCTGCAAGAAGGTCAAGGGCAAGCGGGATAGCTGCCTGTAGAACCCGATCCGACCGCGGCCGCGACGGCGCGCGGCGGAAGCATGCTCGAAAACCTGGCGGAGCGGCAGCCCCGATGGCGGGCGGCCGCTCCGCCGTCGTTCCGCGCCGCAGCACAAGCCCGCTCCGCGGGGCAGACGGCGCGGGCAATCGTCTCTCCTTCGCATGGGGGCGTGCCCGGCGGGACATTCGTCCGGGGGGGATGCCCTTCATGGAACCGCAGGCCCCGATCCCCTATGATGGGGGCTCGACGGGGGAGACGTTTTTTTTGGGCGTGGCAACCGACAATCGAACGGGCCTGTGGCTGATCGGCGTGTGCGGGTCGATCGGCAGCAGTGTCGCCCTGGGGCTGGCGGCGCTGAAACGAGGGCTGTGCGGGCAGGAGGGTCTGGTTTCACAACTGCCGGCCTTCGCGGACGCCGGACTGATCGCCCTGGATCAGATCATCCTGGGGGGCCACGAGGTACGTGACGTTACGCTCCTCGATGCGGTGCTGGAGACGCACGACCGGGCGGGACTGTTCGAGCCTGAGGTCATTCGCTACTGCAGCGACGACCTGGTGGCCATGCACGCCAACGTCGCGGCCGGCTCGCTGCTTGGGGCAACCGCGGCCGTGCGCGGCATGTTGGATCAGAACCCCGTGCGGCCGAGAGCAAGAAGTGCCGAACCGACGGCACGCGCGACCATCGACCGCCTGTGCGCGGACATTCGCCGCTTCCGCGAAGAGAACCGGCTCGATCGCGTCGTGGTCATCAACGTCTCGTCGTGCGAATCGAATCACGCCGCATCCGAGTCACTGCGCGATTGGCCTGAACTTGACCGGCTGCTCTCGTCACCCGGACAGGACGTGCTCTCGACGAGTTCGCTCTATGCACTGGCAGCGGTGGAGGCCGGCTGTGCGTACGTCAACTTCACGCCTTCGCTGGGCATTTCGGTTCCCGCGCTGCGCGCCCGGGCGGAGGAACTCGGCCGTCCCTACATGGGATGCGACGGCAAGACGGGAGAGACGCTGATCAAGTCGGTGCTGGCGCCGATGTTCGCCATGCGGCACCTGAAGGTGCTCTCGTGGGTGGGGCATAACATTCTCGGCAACCGGGACGGACAGGTGCTGGCCGATGCAAGCACACGAGCGGCGAAGATCAAGTCGAAGGATTCCACCATCGCCGACGTCGTCGGCTACAAGCCCGCCACGCACACCTCGATCGAGTACATCCCGTCGCTCGACGACTGGAAGGTCGCCTGGGACTTTATCCACTTCCAGGGGTTCCTGGGCACCAAGATGAACATGCAATTCACCTGGCAGGGCAGCGACTCGATGCTGGCCGCGCCGCTGGTCATCGACATCGCCCGATTCGCGGAACTGGAGCTGCGCCGCGGTGCGAGTGGGCCGATGAAGCATCTGGCCTGCTTTTTCAAAAGCCCGATGGACGTGGCGGAGCGGGATTATTTTTCGCAGTGGGAGCGGCTGGTGCGGCATGTGGGGGGGGCAGGGCAATCGCATCCGGGCGCGGGGTAGCGCTGTACGGGCGCGTGATCGCTGCGTAGCAGATCATCCCCGTCTGCAAGGGCCGTTCATCCCGGGTGCGGAGTTGCGCGCGAGGATTGAGTTGGCGTGTCTGGCCTCCTGAACTAAAATAAGGCATGGCCGTCCAGTTGAATCAACAAGACGAGAGGGCAGGCATGGGCGAGATACGCGTCCGGGTACGGCTCACCAATGCGGTAGACGACGAGCGCTCCCGCACGGGCGATATTCCGGCCACGTCGGTCCGATCCTACGAGGCCGATGCACTGGTGGAGACCGGCGCCGTGCGATCCGTCATCCCCGTCCACATCCGCGAGCGGCTGGGCCTGGGCATCCGCGGACAGCGGGTTGCCGAGTACGCCGACGGCCGCAAGGACACGGTCGACGTGACCGGCCCGATCATCTTTGAATTGCTCGGCCGCGATACCCTTGAGGAGGCGCTGGTGCTCGGCGACGAAGTGCTCATCGGGCAGACCGTCCTGGAAAAGCTGGACCTGCTGGCGGATTGTCAGGGCCGGCGCGTCCTGCCGAATCCGGCGCATCCGGATCAGCCTGTCTCGAAGGTGAAGTAGGTTGCTGCTGTGCTCGTTCGGGCTGACGAGACTCCAGCGGTGCCGCGTGGAGCCCGCTACGGAGCGCTGCCGGCCGACTCCCGACCGCCCGCGCCCAGGCTCCTCCAGAGGCACCACACGAAGATGCCCAGCCCAAGCGACATGCCGACGTGAGAGAGGCCGTAGACGCCGTGGCGCAGCCAGAGGTTGCCGCCCAGGTAGGACGCGTCGATGGCGATCATGTCCGTCGCCCCGCGTCGCACCGCCAGTAGAAAGTGATACCCCTTAAGCAGCATCAGCGTGACGGTCGCCGACGCAAACGGCACGTAGGTCCGCACGACCCACGTCAGGGCGCGGCGGCTGATCGGGCGGCCGCCGTGGAGGCGGGCCAGGTGCAGCATCCCGGCCAGGGCCAGGGGCATCAGCACGCCGGTCACGAAGACGTGCCCATGCACCACCGCCAGCCGCAGCACCGTGTCCCAGTAGGGGGGGCCGCCGGGGGCGGGCGTCAGCGGCACTTTCTTTGACGATTCCTGAAAGGCGACGCCGCTCAGCAGGCCGATGATGAGCATGACCATCGCGAAGCGCAGCAGCGCGCGCGTGGCCGTCGTGTAATGTGGCGGGTACGGACTGTCGGCGTCTGTCATGGTTGCCCCTCGACGATTCGTTCAGACAACAACCCTGGGTTTCTCAGCGTGCGCTGAAAGTCGCTCCGCCTACGCATGTTTCTCGAGCGTCTCAATAATCCGCTGCCGCGCCGGGGGCGGCAGCGTCTCGCAGGTCGCGGGGCGGGTGGCGTCCGGCGCGGCCGCGTCAGGCGTCGCGGAGACCTCTTCGCGGATCAACCGGCGCATCGTGCGCACGTGCCGCCGGTATCGAACGCACGCCTTGCAGTAGAGCAGGTGAAGCCGCACCACCCAGCGCTGGGTCCACGGCAACTTCTCGTCGAGCGAGCGGTCGACCAGCTCGGCCACTTCCTGGCAGGTCATCATGGGCGGGCGCCCTCCGTCGATGGATGGGCGTCCTCTCCCGATGATCGGGCGCCCTTTCCGGGCGGGCGGCCGCGCTCCCCGCCCAGCCACGTGCTTTCGAGGCACTCGCGAAGCTGCATTCTGGCCCGGTGCATCAGCGCCCAGTAGTTCGGCCGGTTGATGTTCATGATCCGGCAGACCTGCTCCGGTTCCATTTGTTCCACTTCACGCAGAATAAACGCGGTCTGCGTCCGCTGCGTCAGACCCTGCAAGCAGTGGTCCAGAGCGTCGCGGAAGTCGCTCCGCTCGCCGGGCTCCGCCGGAAGGAGGTCGTGCGTCGTCGGACCGGTCAGCCAGGTGCCGCGTCGGTTGAAGCCGCTCTGGTGGAAGTAGCGCTCCTGCCACGCGTCATCCTCGGCCACGGCGGCATCGCGGCTGGCGCGGCGATACCAGTCCACGATTTTGTGCTTGAGAATCCCCATGAGCCACGTCTGTTCCGCGGATCGACTTGCGTATTCCCCGGCCGCCTTCAGTGCCGCCAGAAACGTCTCCTGAACAAGCTCTTCCGCCGTCTCGGCGTCGCGCACGCGCTGGCGGGCGTAGCGGTAGAGCACGTCGCCGTGGCGTTCGACCCATTGGCGCGGGTCGATCCGCCGCGGGGCGTCGCTGCTTGCCGGGGCCGCGGTCATGGTGGGGGTTCCAGGCGTCACTCAGGCGTCCGATCGGCGCGCGGCCGTTGATTCGATCGGCCGCACGGGTCGCGTTTCCGGGCCCGGCGACCGGGGCCTTCTCCGGCGCCGGCGCACGCAAGCGCGGCGCCGCGTCACACTGCCCGCGGGCCAGCGCAACGCGGCCGACGGGCTCCCCCAAACATACCCGTCGCGGATTCGACGAACAAACCGACCCTCCGAGCCGACGCCCCGGAACGCCCCCCACCGGCATGGACCGGCAGATCATTCCGTTAGTCGCCGTGCGCCCGTGACCCTGACAGCCTCAGCCACCGGCGCTTGCGGGACGAGGTCGTTCTGCGCGATAATCGCGCGACGCGGTGCGAGCGGAGGCATCGTCGCGCCGGAAGGCTCGTCGCTCAGTCGGGTACGGGAGTCTCACTCATGATTGCCGCTGAAACCGCCGAAACGAAGATCGTCTCCAAGCTGCTGGACGACGGGGCGCTTACGCTTTCCGCATTGCACGAGGCGCGGCTGGACTCGGAGATCAGCGGCATCCCGCTGGTGGACGTACTGATCGCACGGGATTTCATCAGCGACGCCGACGTGGCTAAGGCGTACGCCGAGCAGAACGGCCTTCGCTTTCTCGATCTGTCGCGCCGGCGACCGTCGGCGGCGTGGGCGCTGACGCTGCCGGAGAACGTGGCCCGGCGCAAGCACTGCCTCATATTCGGCGAGGTCTCCGGTCAGCTTGTCGCGGCCGTGGCGGACCCGGTGGATCCGTCGGTCAAGGCGGCGATCGGGCAGCGGTTTCAGCGGCCGGTGCAATACGTCGTCAGCCCGCGCTACCAGATCATCGAAGCCTGCAACGACGTGTACGGTGAGGCCCGCTCCAAGGGCGGGCGCATGGTGGACACCGTGCCGATCTCCACCGCCACCGCGACCGTGGTCGAGTCCGGCCTGAACATGGTCGAGCAACTCGACAGCATCGTGGACGAGGCGGTCGACCGGCGGGCGAGCGATATTCACATCGAACCGCAGACGGATCGCCTGCGCGTGCGGCTGCGCATCGACGGGCGGATGATCGAATCGCGGGCGTTTCCGATGGAAGCCCATGCGGCGATGATCTCGCGCATCAAGGTGCTCTCGAATCTGGACATCACCGAGCGCCGCAAGGGTCAGGACGGCCGGTTCAGCCACCGCAGCTTCGAGCAGGAGATCGACATCCGCGTCGCGGTCATCACGACCGAGTGGGGCGAGCGGGCGACGCTGCGACTGCTGTCGACCGACCGCTCGCGCATCACGCTCGACCGGCTGGGGATGGGACAGGAAATCCGACAGGCATGGGAACGATTGATCCGCCGCCCGCACGGCATCCTGCTGATCACCGGCCCGACGGGCAGCGGCAAGAGCACCACGCTCTACGCCGCGCTGCAGATGATCAACTCGATCGACAAACATATCATCACGGTGGAGGATCCGGTCGAATACCGCATCGCGGGCGTCAACCAGGTTCAGGTCAACACCGAGTTCGGCGTGTCGTTCCCGTCCGCGCTGCGCAACATCGTCCGCCATGACCCGGATGTCATCATGGTCGGTGAAATCCGCGATCACGAGACGGCTCACCTGGCGCTGGAAGCGTCGCTGACGGGCCACCTGGTTTTCGCAACGCTGCACACCAACTCGGCCGTCGGCGCGGTGACGCGACTGCTCGACATGGATTGCGAAGCGTACCTCGTCGCCAGCGCCCTGATCGGCGTCATGGCCCAGCGGCTCGTGCGGCGCATCTGCGACAACTGCAAGGAAGGCTATGAGCCCAACGCCACCGAACGTCGGATGCTCGGCATCCCGCTCGACCGGCAGGGCGCGATCATCCATCGCGGCGCCGGCTGCGCCCGCTGCTTGCGCGGCGGCTACTACGATCGCGTCGGCATCTACGAGTTGGTGCCGTTTGACGAAGGGCTGTCCGAACTGGTCATGGACAAGGCCGCCACCGAGAAGCTGCACAAGTACGCCGTTGCCCACGGCGCGATCACGCTGCGCGACGACGCGATCACCAAGGTCAAGGACGGCCTCACGACGCTGGAAGAAGCACTGCGGGTGACGGTTGAGGCCGTGGCCGAGGTCACCGCCTGAGCCACACCGCGGGTGGACGTTGCTTATCCGGCGCAGTCCGGGCGGTGTGAGCCGATCGCCACTGGAACATGCGCGCCGGGCGGCGCCGGCTGTGACGGGCGCCGCACGACAACGCTGCGGTTGACCCAGCGCCAGGCGCAGCGGCCGGCGACGATCAGGCCCGCCGAGACGACGGCCGCATCGACGCCGATCCACGCGTCCATAAACCGCGGCAGCGATTCATCCGAGCACGCCGTCAGCGAAATCAGCGCGGCGTCGGCGACGTAGATCATCGCGATCAGGGCGCAGGGTCGGCGATGCACGCCCAGCCACGCGCACACGAGCAGCGCCGCGGCCGGGGTCAGCGACGCGATCGACGCCAGCATTGCGGCGACCCGGCGGAACGCCGGCAACATTGTGACGTAGCGCGCCGTGCGAATCGGCTCGGCGCGCGAAAACGGCGCCGACGTGTCGGCGGCGCGCTGCATCCGCTCGACGAGCGCCGCGGCGTAGGCCGGATTGCGGTGGGGCAAGCCCCAGTGCAAGTACCACGGTGACGGCGCCGCGTCGTTCGCAAGGTCCGCCTCGCGGCGCGCGTCGATTTCGGCGCTCGCGTCGGCGTCGCCGGTGCTCAGCGGCGATCCGGAACGAAGGCGTAACACTTGCCGCAGGAAGACGCGCCCGGTCACGGTCAGGTACGTACCGGGGGCGGCGGCGATCTGGTCGATGGCGGCTGCGCGCATCGCCCGATCCACGCGCCATTCGTCCCATCCGGGTTGCATTCTGGCCCGATGCCACGCGATCCACACGTCCGGCAGGGTCAGCCGCGTCGTCGGCCCGCCCGGACGCCGGAGCGTCGCCCCGCCAACGGTGAACGGTAGCGCAGGGCCGATTGCGGGAGTAGCCGCCCGGTCGCTCCCGGGGGGGGGCGCCGGGTCGCCGCTCGTGCCTGATAAATCGCCCTCGTCGCGCAGGAGAAAATTCTCGACGATCACGCGCGTGTTGGCCGTCGCGGCATCCGGATCGCCCTGCCACGCCCGCGTGCGAAGATAGAGCGCGGTTCCGGCCGTCCCGCTGCCCGGCCGAAACTGTCCCCAGGTTGCGGCATTGAGTGAGCACTCGAGAATCAACGCCGCCGAAATCGGAATGCAAAGCGCCAGTGCCGCGACCGTGCAGGCACGACCGCCGGAACCGCCCGCGTCCAGCCTGACGGCGGCTGCGTCAGGCGCTCCCACACGACCGACTTTTGCCGTCGACGCTTCGCACGGGCTGACGCTCGCGCCGCGCCGCCTGCCGCCGAGTGCGGCCCGACCCACTGACCGCGCCATCCTGCAAATCTTGAACAACCAATCCCGCCATACTTCCCGATGTACGACGGCGAACGTGACGAGGCCCGCCGCAATCGCCGCCACGGCCGTTGCCCGAAGCAGCCACGCGGCCGCCAGCGCCGTCCCGGCCGCGGCCCACCACCTGACGCGACCGGCCGCGACGCCCGCGGGACTGCCCAGCGGACCGCGCGGCGTGCTGACCGCCGCACACAGCGCCAGCACTGCCAGTGTCATCAGCACGGTGTAGGGCGCCTCGGACATGATCCGGTCTGCGTGAACGACGCCCAGCAGCCGCGCCATGGTCAGCACGGCCGCCAGCCACCCGCCGCCCCGCCCCGCCAGCAGCCGCCCCACCCCGTACGCGGCCAGCGGCGTGAGCGCTTGAAACACGTGATTGAGCGCGATCGCCCCCCAACCGACGTTGCCAAAGAGCAGCAACGCCCCCGCCAGGATGAACGAATAGCCCGGCTTGCGGAAGCTGAAATCAGCACCAACCTGTGGGTCGAGCAGCGCGCACGCGTTGTCCACATACTGAATCGAGTCGGCATTCAGAATCGTCCGCCCCGACTGCCAGCCGAAGTGACCGAGTTCGAGGAAGAGGCTGAGCGCGAGGATGGCGGCCAGATCGAGCACAACCGATCCGGGCTTACCCCGCGGCCTGCACGGCTCGGCCGCGCATCGAACTTGCGGTCCGATATGTCCTGACGCGGTGCTCATACAACTCCAACTCGGGCAATCGGTCCGCAGACCCTTGCGATATCGGACTTGTCGGCGGCATCCGCGTCCGGCTGCAATCCCGATCCGAGTAACGCCCGCCGACCTACCGAGTTGACCGAGACGACTGGTCCGGCTATTTTGCATTCTGATTGCACAATGGCCGGACCAACTACTTTCCTCGCGAGATCGCCGCCGCTTGCCGCGCGGCCTCGGAGCAGTTCCCCGTTCTGCTCGTCACCGGACCCAGACAGGTCGGCAAGACGACACTCCTGCGGGAACTAGCGGGTCAAGAGCGACGCTATGTATCGCTGGACGATCCGCCGCTGCGCGGATTGGCGCAAAACGACCCGGCCCTTTTCCTCGACCGGTTCGCGCCGCCGGTGCTGATCGATGAGATTCAGTACGCCCCGCAGCTTCTGCCCTACATCAAGCTGGCGGCCGACCAGCGGCGGCATAGCGGCCTGTTCTGGCTTACCGGTTCGCAGCAATTTCACCTCATGCGCGGCGTTTCCGAGACGCTCGCCGGGCGCGTGGCGATCCTGTCGCTGTTGGGTTTCTCGAACCGCGAGCGGCGGCGGCTCGAATTCTGCGACGAGCCCTTCCTGCCGACGAGGCACGCGCTGGAGCGGCGCGAGGCGTCGGCGCCGACGCTGTCGCTCAAGCAGGTCTATACGGACATCTGGATGGGCTCCTTCCCTGCCCTGGTGACTGGAGAGGTCAAAGACCGTGATCTGTTCTATGGTTCCCTGCTCCAGACTTACCTGCAGCGCGACGTGAAAGACCTCGCCCAAGTCGGCAACGAAGCGACGTTCGTGCGGTTTCTCAAAGCCTGCGCCGCCCGCACCGGCCAGATGCTCAACCTGACCGACCTGGCCCGCGACGCCGACGTGGCGGTCAACACGGCCAAGAGCTGGCTGTCGATCCTGCAAGCCAGCTTCCAGGTTCTGTTGTTGCAACCCTATCACACCAACGTCACCAAGCGTTTGGTCAAACGGCCCAAGCTGTACTTCCTCGACACCGGGCTGTGCGCCTACCTTACGGACTGGTCGTCGCCCGAGACGCTCGAATCCGGCGCGATGAGCGGCGCGGTCCTGGAAACGTACGTCGTGGCGGAGATTCTCAGGAGCTGGTGGAACCTGGGAAAGCAACCGCCCGTCTACTACTACCGCGACCGAGACCGTAACGAGATCGACCTGCTCATCTTGCAGGACCGGTCCATCTACCCCATCGAGATCAAAAAATCCGCAACGCCGCGGCGCGAGTGGAGTGCCTGCTTCGGGCCGCTGGACCGGCTGGACCTGGCTCGCTCCGATGGCGCAGTCGTATGCCTGTGCCGTGAACGCATTCCATTGAGCGACCGCGTCGCTGCGGTCCCCGTGGGACTGGTTTGAGGAGCTGCCAGCCGCGCGCAGCGGCGTCGCGGCGTTGGCGGTTCGCTACCGGAATGCGCCGGGCGCGAACTGACCGGTTATGGACAATCCACGCGCCGCTTCAACTCGCACTCGCGAACCTCAACGACATGCCGACCCGGCGAGGGGCTTGACCACTTGGCCCTGGCCCGCCCATTCGGCTTCACCTGCACAAGCTGGCACTGCTCGTCGTTGAGGCAGAACGTCAGGGTCACGTCCGAGAGCCCCCGCCGCGTCCGCGCCCGGAGGCCGTCCTGCCGACAGTCCACCTTGAGCTTTTCGCGATCACTGCATTGCACACCGGAGACGTCGGCCACGTAGATACCATCGCCCTCATGCGGGTCGCGGAAGTAGACCCAGAATCCCAGTCGATTGCCCAGGATGCCGCCATTCCAGAGAAGCACATGTTCGACCTCGCGCCCGTCGAGCGGATCGTTAAGGTCGAGCACCTTGATCAGCGTGCCTGCAACGCGCGCATAGACACCTTTCTGGCCGTCGGCGCCCTCTCCGGTGAACGCGATGTTCGTGCCATAAACGACCGGATTGCGAACCCTCGTGAACGTGCCTTCGCCATCGGGTATGGCGGTGTTCAGATCCGCCACGACTTCCAGCCTGCCATTGACGGATGCGTAGATGCCCTGCTGCAACTCCCCGTCGTCCCACCCGTGAAACGCCGCGGTGGCGCCCCAAAGCGAGACGCTGGTGTCGAACTTGTCGAAGTGGCCCGATCCACCCGGGATCGGCGTTTGTCGGTCGGCGATCACGCGGATCGCGTCGGAGGCGCCGTCAAAGACGTAAATGCCCTCACCGCTCCGCCGACCGAGCGTGTACGCCCAGAATGCAACCCGGTCATCCCACACGGCCGGGTTGCCCTCGAAGCCGAAGAACTCACTGTCTCCGGCAGGCGTCGTCATTCCGCGATGAGCGACCACCGCAAGTGATCCGCCGTCGTAACGATAGACGCCCTGCATATCTCGAGCGGAGCCTGCGAACGCCACGCGGGAACCGTGCGCGGACGGCGCGAAGAACTCCTCAAATCGCTGCAGCGAACCCGGCATCTGCGTATGCCCGTCGGCCACGGCGGTCAGGACGCCGTGGGAGCACCGATAGATGCCCTCCTGACCGTCCCCGAAGCCGTGAAAATAGATGGATTCATCACCGACGGATGCCTCCCACAACCTCTCGAAAGTCCCCTTGCCCCCAGGAATCGGCGTACCCGGAGCGACGATAACCCGCAGCGCTTCGCCGTCGCCACCGTAAATCCCTTGCCCGGATCCACCAGCCCCCATGAACACGGCCTCATTGGTCGTCATTCCAACCGTCAGGCCGAACGCCGTGAAGTTGCCCTCTCCTTTCGGGATCGGCGTGTTCCAATCGGCTATCCGGGTGAGGGTTACGACCGGTGGAGCGGCTCGCAGGACCGCTCCCTGCATCAACGTGCCGAGACCCACCGTCACAACAGCGACGCGCCGGTTCGCCTTCATCACGTGTTCCTCCTCAAAACGACCTTGCGAGCAGGCAGACCGCACCTGCCGGGAAGTATAGGAAGAAACCAAGTGTCCACCCCGCGGGGCGACGGCCGTGGGCCTGGCCGGAGGCTGCGCCGGTCGTGGGCGCTGCGACGGCGGGCAGGGTCGCTCTGATGGCACGCAGACAGACGTCGCACCGCGTTCCGCTATCTGAAGCGGATGCGTATCGCACGCACAGTGACGCTGTGCCCCGGGCCGCCCGTGTCGAGCAGGATGGGCTCATCCGAGGATGCATCGAAGCCGTGCGGATCGAGCTGGTGCAGCAGCGGCGTCAGCGCTGGGCCGGTGGGAAGCCCGGCCGGGTGCCGCGACGCCCAGACCAGTGCCCACCCGCCGCCTGGCGGGACCATCGAAGCGTCGATGGGGAGGGCGAGGGAGGCGCTGCCTGGGCCCATCGCCCGGACGGTCGATGGCCCGGGCCAGACGTATGGCTCGAAACGCCAATCGAAGGGACCGGTCGCACTGCCGAGGACGACCACGACGTAGCACGGTTCGCCCGCCTCGATTTGAAGCACGCCTTCACCGCCGACCCCCGGGGAGTAGGCCAGGTCGAACGCGACGGGAGCGGGCTTGGGCAAGGCGCCCGGCCGCGGGGCGCACACCATGGCCAGCGCGATCAGGGATCCCGCGGAGAGCAGGGCCAATCGCAACCTGCGTTTGGTTTTCCTCTGCATGGCCACGACGGCGTGCGGATTTCCTGGGCAGCCCATCCAGCGGGGCCAATCCCGTTGAGGCTGCACGAACGGCGTCGGCCGGGGTCGCCCGTGCAGACCGCTCGCCAGAATCGTATACGCCTCGCGCGGCCTGAGGATGCGAATGATCCGGTTGATGCGCCCGTGCGCAGCCTCAGATTGCCGACGTTCGGCCGGGACTCACGCACCACAAGACGGTAGAATCAGTGATGATGTCCACCGTTGACTCCTGGAGGGCCTACTGCATGGCCATGAACCGCGTCGAGCAGCGGCTCTTGCGCGTGACGGCGGCGCTGGATGCCGCGGGAATCCGTTACGCCGTCATCGGCGGCAACGCCGTTGCTGTATGGGTGGCCAAGGCCGATCCGGCTGCAACGCGTACCACCAAGGATGTGGACTTGCTGGTCGATCAGGGCGACCTTGATCGAATCACGCACGTCATGGCCGGCCTCGGGTTCCAACGAGAGGATCTCCGTAGCCTGGTACTGTTTCTTGATCCTCAGGAACCCGCTCGACGATCGGGCGTTCGCCTCGTGTGGGCGGGCCAGAATATTCGTTCGAGTTATGCACACCCCGCGCCGATGTTGAACGAGGCTGTCCGCGCCGCGGCCGGCTTCAGCGTGCTCGATCTACCGGCCCTGGTTCGCATGAAGCTCACGTCGCTGCGCGACATCGACAAGGTCCACGTCGCCGACCTTCTCGGCGTCGGCATGATTGACGAAGCCATACGCCGCTCCCTGCCGCCCGATCTGCGCCAGCGGTTGGATCAGATCGAGGCCGGGCGGGACCGCGATCTGGAGGATTGAGGGGTGCCCTGCCGAGACAGGATCGGCTACAATGCCGCAACAGGAGTCTGACGATGGTCTATCGAGGACACGTTCAAGAGGGCAAGGTTGTGTTCGACGAGAACGTCGACTTGCCCGAAGGCGCTGAAGTCGAGGTGATCCTGCGCGACGACAACGCAAGCGCCAGCGAGCACCGTCCGATCGAAGAGGTCATCGCCGAAATCGCGTCCCGCATTCCAGAGAGCGAGTGGGCGAAGCTACCGCCGGACCTGAACGACCAGTTGGATCATTACGTGTACGGAACTCCGAAACAATGAGGGCCGTATTCGCTGATTCTCACCAAGGACATTGACGAGGTGCTGGGTTATGCCGCTTGGCGCATGGAGGAGCGCGACGAGCCGCTCGTGGGCGCATGAACGTGCGGCCGCCCGTCCTTGGAAGAAAGGTGGAGCAATCATGAGAGGTCGAATCGAGATCAACTCGGCGGTTCATTTCGGCAAACCCTGTATCGCAGGGACTCGCATTCCCGTCCAGAGCGTGCTCGAATTGGTCCGAGAGGGAATCGCCTTCGACCAGATCATCCGCGACTACTATCCGGATATTCAGCCGGACGACGTCCGCGCGTGTATTCAGTACGCGATCGACATCCTCACCGCTGAGGACATTCACCTGGCATCGGCGCAATGAGATTCCTGGCCGATCAGGATGTCTATGCGGTCACGATCCGCTTCCTGAAGAGCTTCGGGCACGACGTCGTCCGGGCGCTGGAACTCGGCCTGTCTCGGGCAAGCGACGCCGAGTTGCTGCGCCTGGCCAGCGAGCAGCAGCGCATCCTGTTGACGCGCGATCGCGATTTCGGAGCGCTGGTGTTTCTCCAGAGCATGGGCACTGGAGTCATCTACCTTCGGATCACGCCCTCCACTCAGGACGCGGTGCATCAAGAACTCGGTCGGGTATTGGCGCTGTACGCCGAAGAAGAACTACGGTTCGCTTTCGTCGTCGTTGAACCGGGCCGGCATCGGATGCGCAGGCTTACATAGCGTCGCGCACGCCGCCGCTCACGGCCGCGCGGTGCCGCGTTCGCGCGATGGACGCTCCGCCGCCCGCCGACTACCCTCTCCCCCGATGTCGCACGGACGCACGCCATTCATCGATTCGCTCCTGGAGAGCCTCACCGACGCCCAGGCGGCGGCCGTGCGGCATGTGGAGGGGCCGCTGCTGGTGCTGGCGGGGGCGGGGAGCGGGAAGACTCGGGTGATCACGCGGCGGGCGGCGCACCTGGCGTGCGTCGCGGCGCGGCCGTGGGAGGTGCTGGCCATCACCTTCACCAACAAGGCCGCTCAGGAGATGCGCGACCGGATCGAGGCGCTGGGCGCGCCGCAGGGCATTTTGGCCTGCACGTTTCACTCGTTCTGCGCCCGCACGCTGCGGATTCATCACGACATCGCCGGTCTTGACGCGAACTTCACCATCTTCGACCGCGACGACCGCCGCCGCGTCATCAAGGAGGCGGTCGAGGCGTGCGAACTCGACACCACCAACTTTTCGCCGGCCCGCCTCGACGCCGTCATCGGCCGAGCCAAGAACGCTCTTCAGACCCCCGACCGGTTCGAGCGCGACGCGGGCGAGTATTTCGCCAGGAAACTCGCGCGGGTCTATCGCGCCTACGAAGGCTTGCTCGCGCGCTACAACGCGCTCGACTTCGACGATCTGCTGATGCGCACCGCCCTGCTGCTGGGCGAAAACGAAGCGTTCCGTACGTCGCTGGCCAGCCGGCATCGCTTCCTGCTGATCGACGAATACCAGGACACCAACGCCGCTCAGTACGAGATCGCCCGCCAGCTTACCCGCACGCACAACAACATCTGCGCCACGGGCGACCCGGACCAGTCCATCTATGGCTGGCGCGGGGCGGACATTGGCAACATCCTGTCGTTCGAGCGCGACTATCCCAGCGCGGCTGTCGTGCGGCTGGAGCAGAACTACCGCTCGACCAAGCGGATCCTGGCCGTGGCGGACGCGCTGATCAGCGCCAACGTGCAGCGCAAAGCGAAGGCGCTGTGGACGGAAAACCCGGAAGGCCCCGGCGTTCGGGTGATCGAGGTCGAGAGCGGTGACCAGGAGGCCGCCCACGTCGCGGAGGACATTCTGCGGCTCGTCGCCAGCGGCGCCCCGCGACGCGACATGGCCGTCTTCTATCGCACCAATGCCCAGAGCCGGTCGCTGGAAGAGGCGTTCCTGGCCCGCGGCATCCCCTACGTCGTGGCCCGCGGGCTGGAGTTCTACGCCCGCAAGGAAATCAAAGACGTCCTGGGCTACCTCAACGCCATCATCAACCCGGCCGACGAGGTGTCGCTGCTGCGGATCATCAACACGCCGGCCCGCGGGATCGGCACGACGACGATCGAGCGGCTGCGCAATCAGGCGGTGCGGCTGGGCGTGCGGCTGTTCGACGTAGTGACCGGCACCGCGGGTTCGCTCGACGACGTGGGTCGCTCGGGCGGCAAGGTGGCGGAGTTCGGCGCCCTGATGCGCGGCTTCCGCAGCAGCCTCGACGGCCCGCCGCATGAACTGATCGACCACGTCGTGAGCCTGTCGGGCCTGCGGGCGATGTACCGGGCCGAGGCCACGCCGGACCGCGATCCGTCGGCGAACATCGACGAACTCATCAGCGGCGCCCGCGAGTTCGAGCGCAACCATCCCGGCACAACGCTGATCGACTGGCTGGAGCACACCAGCCTGCTGTCCGACGTGGATGGCCTGCGCGACGGCGACGCGGCGACGCTGATGACGTTGCACGCGGCCAAGGGGCTGGAGTTTCCGATCGTCTACGTCACCGGCCTGGAGGAGGGCGTGCTGCCCATGCAGCGAGGCGACGAGCGTGAGGACGAGGCCGCGGTCGAGGAGGAGCGGCGGCTCTGCTTCGTCGGGTTCACGCGGGCGAAAGAGCGGCTGACGCTGAGTTGGGCACAGTATCGCCTGCTCCGCGGCATGCAGACCCGGCGGGTTCGGTCGCGGTTTCTCGACGAAGTGCCGGCCGACCTCCTAGAATGGGAGGGAGCGCGGCCGGGCGGCCGACCGCGCCGGGCGGAGCCTCCGGATGAGGGCCGCTTGCCGGATGACATCGAAGAGTGGACGATTGGCACGATTGTCGAGCACCCGAGCCACGGACTGGGCCAGGTCGTCTCGTTCATGCGTGGCTCGCGGCGGACGCACGTGGAGGTCGCCTTCCAGAGTGGACGCCGGCTGTCATGGGTGCTGGAATTCTCGGACCTGCGTCGGGTGGACTATTACGACGTGGGCTGACGGCGACGAGCGTCGCCCGCGGTTCGTCGGCGAGGACCGGACCGCGGCCGCTTCGGCCGTGAGAGTCCGGCCGAGGATCGAGATCGGCCAAGCGCAGAGGTAACAGCAATGCGACATGCCCTGATCATGGCCGGCGGCGCAGGCACGCGGCTGTGGCCCCTGAGCCGGCAGAAGCGGCCGAAGCAGGTGCTGCGCCTTTCCGGCGGGGCGAGCCTGATGCGCCAGGCGTACGAGCGTGTCTCGCTGATTCTGCCGCCGGAACAGATCAACGTCATCACCAACGAGGTGCATATCCCGCTGGTCGCGGAGGAAATTCCCGAACTACCCCCGTCCAACCTGATCGGCGAGCCGGTCGCCCGCGACACGGTCAACGCCATTGGGCTGGGCGCGGCGATCCTGGCCGAGCGCGACGCCGAAGCCACGATGGGCGTCTTTACGGCCGATCACGTCATCGCCCCGCTGGACAAGTTCGCCACCTCGGTCGAACTCGCGTTCAAGGTCGCCGAGGAGCACCCGGACGGCCTGGTGACCTTCGGCGTGCGCCCGACCAGCCCGCATACCGGCTACGGATACGTCCATCGCGGAGAGCGCGTCGAGCCAGGCGTGTACCACGTCAGCGAGTTCACCGAAAAGCCGAACCTGGCCGTCGCCACCAAGTACGTCAGCAGCGGCGAGTACTACTGGAACAGCGGCATGTTCGCGTGGCGCGCGAACACGATCCTGAAGGAGCTCAAGGAGCACCTGCCGCACTCACACGACGCCTTCCGCGAGATCGCCGCCCACTGGCGCGGCGAAGAGCGCACCCGCAAGCTGCAACTGCTGTACCCCACGCTGATGAAGATCTCGGTGGACTTCGCCATCATGGAGCGGGCCCAGAAGGTGCTGGTGGTAGCGCTGGATTGCAACTGGGTCGACGTGGGCTCGTGGACGGCACTGGAATCGCTGCACGAAACGGACGAGTCGGGCAATCTGACCGTGGCCCGCAACGCGATTCATCTCGGCTCGCGCGGCAACATCGTCGTGACCGAGGATGACCACCTGATCGCGACCATCGGCGTGGACGATCTGGTCATCGTCCACTCGGAAGACGCCACGCTCATCTGCAAGAAGCGTGATTCGCAAGGCATCAAGGAACTGGTGGACAAGGTCCGCAAGGAGTTTGGTGAGCAGTTTCTCTGACGCCCCCCCGGTTGGAATGGTGAACAGCGAATGCTGCAAGTCTGCCCGTGGCGGGGCGAATGGCGCATATAGAATGATCCGCGCCGGGAACGCGCAGGACATTGAATCACGAAGCGAGCCGCGTGGCTTGAAGCCCGCGCGGACGTTCTCAGCCCGAGTCACCAGCGCGGTGCGACTCGCTTGAGCAATCCGACCGATTCATCTGACAGCCCTGAGCCTGCCGCCCCCCCGCCGGGACGGCTGCTGGGCGTAGACTACGGCCGCAAGCGCATCGGCCTGGCAATCTGCGACCCCGCGTGTTCCATCGCCTCACCCCTGACGACCATCGACGCAAGCGGGGGCGATGAGGCCGCAGCGCGGAAGATTCAGCAGGCGATGGCAGATTTCCAGCCCGTCGCCATCGTGCTGGGCCTGCCCCTGAACATGGACGGCACCGAAGGCCCACAAGCGCAGGTCACCCGCCGGTTCGGACGAACCCTCGCCACCCTGACCCGGCTGCCGCTCTACCTGTGGGACGAACGCCTCTCCTCCGCCGCGGCGGAGGACGCGCTGCGCGATTCCGATCTGTCCAGGAAGAAACGCCGCGCGCGCATCGACCGCATCGCCGCGCAGATGATCTTGCAGGGTTTCTTGGATGGGAACGGCTGGCGGCCCGACCCCGACGTTCCGACTTACCGATGAGCGGGCCCACGTTGACTGTTTCACGAACGACGAGCCCGGTTCCCTACGGTTCGGCGCTGTCCGCCGGGCCAACCTGGAAATCGTCGTCGAGAGGCAAATATAGATAGCGCGGCCAGCCGTGATCGTACCTCCCGGGCAACGTACGCAGCGCCCGAAAGCGATCACCAAAGTCCGCCGCCAGTTCATACTCGGACGCCAGGAACTGGACGCCGTGTTGCTCGTGGAGGGGGGCGTGGGTCAGGATGGCCGGACGCGGCTGACGCGTCTGCATGGGTGACAGCAGGTTCTGGACCCACTCGCGCCCGGTGATCGCGGACGAGAAGGGCCCGCGACTCATGTCGGCCAGCGCCACCCAGTGCGCCGCGGGGTAGAGCCGATACTCGCCGGGAAGTTGACCCAGTGTCGGGGCATAGACGGACCGCCCCAGTGCCTTCAGCGTCGACACCATCTCTTCGAGACGACTCGAGGCGTCAGCGGGCATGATGACGGTGCGCGGGTCGTACACGAATACGGCAAGGGTCACGCCCAGCGCACACCACGGCGCGCCGAATCGGCGCCATCTTGGCGACGACGCCAGGTCCGCCAGCCCGATCGAACCGAGGATGATGAACCACGTTCCCATCGGGATGAACACGTTGAAGGAGCACCCGTTATCCATCGCCGCCATCGCGCCGGTCAACATCGCGCTGACGGCCTGGGCATGCCACGCGCCGAAGCGGCCCTTCTCGACTATAACCGTGCGCGCCCAACTGAACGCAGCGACCGTCGACAGCAGAGGATACGAAATGGCAACAAATCCGAAATACACGTACAGCGTCCGAGGATTGAGCGTCGACCACTGCGCCGGAACGGTCCACGTGAAATAGTGATATCGGGGTCCGAACAGGGCGGGGCCGAGAAGCAGATACGATACAGGACCGAGGAGGGCCGCGAGAACCCAGCAGGGCATCGCTCGACGCCATCCGTCACGAAACGTCACATACAAAACGCCGCCGATGGTGAAGATCGCGCCGTGCTGCTTGAACCAGAACGCCGATGCAAGCACGGCCACTCCGACGAGCGACCAGCCCAGGGAGCGGCGGCGATCCAAAATGCAGGTACCCAGCAGCGCGCTGCAGAGCAGCCAGGAGTCGCTGTGCGCCGTATCGAGATAGGCGTCCATGACGCGGTAGGCGGCCGCGAACAGCCCCACGGCCACAAACGCCCACCAGCGGGAGCGTGTCTGCTGATGAACCGCCAGCCCGACGATGATACCGCTGATCACCGTTCCCAGAATGGCCACCAGGCGCAGCGTGGCGAGATTGACGCCGAACACGGACGTGAAGGGAACGGCGAGCAGGTAGTAACCGACGTTGTAGGCCAGCGGCACATACTCCGCCGTCGGCTCCGGATAGACAAACTTCCCGGCCGCGGCGCGCTCGACGTGCTGAAGCACCGTCCCTTCCATCAAGTCGAGGAGCAACGGAAACCGGACGTGATTCACGAACAGCCACGCCAGAAACAGGATGTGGGCGAGGCAATAGAACGTGATCAGATGCCGAACGAACCGTGGCGGCGTCGGATCGGGTGCATCCAAAGTCCCACCCGGGTCAGGTTTGTTCGGTGAAATAAAGCTCACGGTGCGCTCCGCGACGAAGGAACGTTGAACATGGGCGCGGCCAGCAGCACCTCGGCCATGGAAGCGGCTACCGCCGCGTGACCCCGTTCGGTCCAGTGCAGGTTGCGGGGCTGATAGGGGCACTCCGAAAGCGAGGTGAGAAGCGGCCGAAGGTCGTATGTGGGAATCCCCAGTCCCGCGCAAAGTTCGCGCGTGACGCGCTGCGGCTGATCCACGTCAAATCGGTGCGGATCGTCCAGTTCGACGTGCCGCGGAAAGTAGGCCAGGTCGCGTGCGTCGCAGATCTGCGGCGGGGCGGGGATCATCATGACGATCAGGGTTGCCTCCACATGGCGGCACGCCTCAGCGATCTGGGAGAGCCGCGCCTTGACGCGATCCCGGCCCGCGCCCGTCACCTTGGCATTTTCGCGTTCGAGCGGGGCGAGTTGGGCCAGGAAATAGCCGTGCGGCCAGGGCCGGCCGCGCACGGTCTCGTTCAGCCAGCGGGAAACGTGCATGCGGCTCCAGGCCAACAGGTGTGCGCCCGTCAGCCGTGAAACCCAGGAATCAGGCGCGACCCGGTCGAACCCGATGGAGCGGCGAAAGGCGCGGTCGCTCCTCAGGACGTCGTCATATTCATTCACGAAAAACCCGACGATGACAACATCGGGCCGAAAGCGCGGCACGTATGCATCTGCAATCGCGGCATACTGATTTGGGCCATGGCCGGTGATGGCAAAGTTGAGGACCTCGATGCGCCGATCGGGCAGGCGCTCCGCCAGATTGCGTTCCAAGAGCCGCGGCCAGGCAGCCTCGGTATCGACGCCTTCAGCGCTCGTGAACGCGTCGCCCAGCGTCATGATGCGAATCGACCCCTCGCTACGCTCCTCCGGATAGTCAGGGCCAGGGAACCCGAGACGGTTGGCCGTGACGATGTAATCGTAACTCTCCCAGCGGAGCCGTGTCTCGGTAGAGCCCTTCAAACGCCAGCCGAACGCCTCGTCGCTCTGCAGCGAGGGGCGCTCACCCCATCCGAATACCTCCTGCGGATCGTAACGTCGGACAGTCTCATCGGCGGCGAGGAAACCAGCGACGAGCAACCCCAGCCCCGCGCCCGCGGCCGCGAGGGTGCGTCGGGCGCCCAGGCGGCGGCAGGCTCGGACCGCGTAGGCAGGGACGGTCTCGGCCACGAACTCCAGGACCAGTGCCGTCATCAGCGTTCCGACGACACAGATCCCGATCCGCACGCCCAGGTGGTCAGGCATCGCAGGGAGCGGCTCGCTCCCGATCACAAGTTGAATGACCGGGTGGTGAACAAGAAACAGTGAGTACGAGTGCCGTCCGATCCAGGCAATCGCGCACGCCCAGGGAGACCCGATGCCAGTCCGTGGCTTCACCAACCCGTACAGCAGCAAGAAGGCACTTACGCCAACGAGGAGGGGCGCCACGACCATCCCGGCCCACGTGAGCGACAGGACCGTCCCGCCGGCGTAGGCCACCAGAATGAGTCCAAGAGTGGCGGGCGCGAGCTTCAGCAGCGGCACATGTCCGGATCCCCGGTGAGCCAGCGCCGCAAACAGCATCCCGAATGCGAACTCGGGCAACCTCGTCAGAAAGACCGATCCCCGGAGCCAGGCGTCCATTGCATCTTCGAGCACGATCATCCCGGCCGCGCGGGCGGCAAAACCCACGACGCAGCACACGGCGAAGAATCGCATCGATCCGAGGCGTAATAAACCACGCCACAGCAGGGGGAATACGAGATAGAGTTGGAGCAACAGCCCGATATACCACCAGGCGGGCGTGATCGCGTAGAAAAGCGACGGCAGGAACCGAACTCCTGCGATGCTCAGCAGCCAGGAACGTAGGGACGTCGACGACCCCATGCCAGTCGCAGCCATCGCGAGGCCGAGGCCGATGTGGGCCACGATCCACATCGGATAGATGCGCAGGAGTCGGCGTCGGTAGAACTCCCCCATCGGCAGAGCCGCGTATCCGAACTTGTGGATTGCGGACCACGCCAGCGAGAACCCGCTGAGGATCACGAACAGTTGAACGCCCTGATCGCCGAACCAGCCGAGGTAGCGGGCCGCGTTAACCGGGACGGTCGCAACGCCGTAGCCCGTGAGGGGCCGAAGTTGCTCCAGCCGATCCGCGAACGGCGGCCAGCCGGGCGCCGGGTTCGCGATCAACGGGTACCCGAAGAGCGGCTCCACGACGTGGTTCAGGAAGATCCACGCCATCGCTACCGCCTTGAGCAGATCCGGCCACACAAGGCGGCCCGGGCCTGCCAATGCGGAATGATCGGTGGCGTGTGGACGGTCCATCGCGGTCTCGCGGTTGCGGAATCAGGCGGCTCCCCGCACGTCGGAAAAGGCCGATGATACCAGTTCAGCCGCACGGGCGACGCGCCCGATAAGGGTATCGGCGGGTTATCTGCCGCGCCGGCGCGGACGGCGGGCGGACGGTCCGCCTTATGGGACGAGCCTTCTGGCCGGCGCTCGCCGCACGCGGCCAGTCCTCCGGCTCGCTCCGGCCGCGGTTAACCGATTGTGTCGAGAAGGTTCGGCTGCCCCCGTGGAACTACCCCTGACGGAGCAGACAGCACCAGCTTGCCCGAGCCGTCCGGCACAACCGTGGCTGCGCGACGTGCTGATTATCTTCGTCTCTGCGCTGACGGTCCGCGCACTGTTCTGTTTCGTTATCATCCCCCGCCTCGGGCTGGCAATGGGGCCGCGAAGCCCGGACTTTTTTGCGCTCACGGATGGCTACATTGACCTCGCGCGGACGCTTGCCAACCACGGGAAGTTCGCGTTCGCACCGGAGGCCGCGCCGACCACCTACCGCGCACCGTTGTTTCCGGCGGTACTGGCGATCGGATATCGGTGCTGGTCCGATATTGCAGCGGTGACGATGTGGATCAACTGTCTGGCATCCTCGCTTACCTGTGTCGCCGTACACCGCATTGCGATGATCGTGCTTCCACCACCGGTTCGACTGTGGGTGGCCGCGCCGGTCGTGCTGTTTCCGCTATCCATTTACTACTGCGCCAGCAGCTACTCGGACACGTTCTTCGCCCTCACCGTGGCGCTGTACGTTCTGGCCCTTGTCAGGCTGGTGGGCCGGCCGACGGCCCGCTCCGGCGTCACGACCGGACTCGCGTTTGCCGCCGCGGCGCTGACGAAGAGCATCGTGCTGCCGCTGCCGCTCGCGCTCGTTGTGTTCGTCCGGCTCAAAGCCCGGCACGCCCTTCGGCCACTACTGCTCTCTCTGGTCGTCGGCCTCGCCGCGATCTCTCCGTGGACGATCCGCAACTATCGCGTCGCCGACGCGTTCATTCCGGTATCCGGAGGAATCGGGTTCAACATGCTCGTCGGCCACTACATGATCGACAAAGGCCCCGATCCGGGGACGAGCTACCTTTTTGGCGAAGCGATGGCGCTCGACCGCGTGCGACAGGATGCAGGGCTTGAGCTGAGCCGGGAGGCGATTCGGACGGGAGATCACCTGGACCTGACCGCGACGATGGACCAGGCCTGCGGACGCGTCGCCACGCGCATGGCACTGAACGAGCCGGCGTTGATGGCGCGCAAACTCGGCATCAACGCCTACCGCTTCTTCACGTTCTCCTCCTCGGCGAAAAAGACGCTGATGAACGCCGCGATCCATGCCGGGATTCTCATGTTCGTCGGAGTGTTGGCCGTGCGCTTTCGTGGCCTGGCCCGCCCTGAAGGCGCGCTCGTCGCCCTCGTCACCGGGTTCTTCCTCTTCACCTACGCCGCCATCATCGTCCACTCCTGCCGGTTCAGTATGCCGGTGATGCTGCTGTTGGCACCGATGGCGGGGTGGAGCGCTGCCCACATGCTGCGGCGAACCAATACCAACGCCTGTCGCGCGCCCAATGGAGAACGATGAACACCAAGGCGCCCAATCTCCTCCAAGCCAGCTCCAACCCACCCAGGTGTCCCATACCGGTCGGAGGAGCAATCGTCATCGGATTGACACTTCGCTTCGTGTATCTTGGATCGAAGCCGTTGTGGGAGGACGAAGGCTTTACCTTTATGACCCTGGTGTCCGACTCCAGCCTGTTGTCAATCGCCGGGGCGGATCCGCACCCATTCACGTTCTATATCATCGCCAGACTGATGGCCGGATTGATGACGATCAGTGACTGGACTTTTCGGCTACCGAGCGCACTACTCTCTGTCGGTGCTCTGCTCCTCTGGGCGCGGACGATGAAGGTTGCTGGACTGGCTGAACACATCCGACGTTGGTGCATCCTTCTTTTTGCAGTCATCCCGATCAACATCTGCTACGCCCAGGAAGGTCGCGCGTATGCTCTCGCCCAGTTTGGCAGTGTTCTCGCACTCCTTGCCTATGTCAGCGCGCTACAACGCGGGACACGCGCGCGTCAGTGTGCCCTGCTTGCCGCGGTGACCGCGTCGTGCCTGGTAGACGGCTTCGGGTTAGTCATCCCCGCCGGAATTCTGGCTCACGCCCTATGGACTGCCATCAGGAATCCTGAGCGAACCAGACTCCTACTACATGTGATAGCCGGCGGCGCGCTGGCGATTCCATACTATATCTTTCGCCTCACATTTATGATCAGCGGCGACGGGATGCACAACGTAACGCCAACGAGTGAGAATCCCCTCTTCCTATTTGCGTCAGACCTCGTGGCCCTCTCGCCGTTGGGAATCACGGCCTCGGCAATTGACCGTTTCGTTGCGCCGAAACTGGCGATCAGCGGCCTCGCTGCGCTCGTGGCTGTCCCACTCGCGGCCGGTTGGCGGGCACCGATCGAGTGGTGCCGCCCCGAAATTAAATGGCTATTCTTGATATGCTTCGCCCTACCGGCGCTCGTGCTTCTGATGCTCTGCTGGACTACGGGAGCCAATACACTGGAGAAGCGCTACTTTGTATTACTGGCGCCTGGTTTCGTTCCCGTCATCACGCTGGGGACGCTGTGGCTGTTCCAGCGAATGCCCTCCGCCGTGTCTGTGATACTGTTTCTCGTGCCAACACTCGTCAGTCTCGCCTGGTTGCGGCAACCGGTCGCGCGGTCCAGCTCTGACTGGCGAACGCTCTATGCGAAAATCGCGAGCCACGTCGGCCCAGACGACGTCTTTGTATCAGAACAGTACGAGAACTTTCCGCAGTTTCTAATCCTCCCCCTGCGCGCATATGCTTGGCGCGCCGGACGCCCGATCGCTGCTGAGCAGCACTTCGAATACCGGACTGCGGCCACCCGATCCGGACAGATCGTGCGGCTGGCCAATCCTGAGGACTGGCTTGACGAACGTGATCGGCAGAACCTGATCGCGGCCATTTCTGGCAGTCCGTCGGGCCGGGTTTGGACCGCGACGAGTTCGCTGGCACGAGATAGAGTTTTGGATCTTGCGCCGCACGCCGCCGTGGTTGAGCGGTTCCGCGCTCCAGGCGTAGCGGCGACTCTGTGGTCAGCGACAAGCCGCTCGACTCAGGCCACTCTGGAGTCAGCACCGTAGCGACCTCGCGGCCGGCACACCGCGGCTGCGACAGGGCGCGGGCCACTTCGGCCCTAGAAGACTTCGATGGACATAGTGCCGGCGAGAGCCAGACTGAGTATCTTGTTGGATGCAGGTACTGTTTGTCACCCGCGTAGCACCGAGCGTACCTCGAGAAGTGCGCGATCCCGCTGGGCGGCGACTGTGGCGCCATCTTGAGCACGGCCCCGCGGCGCGCCGGAGCGGAAATGCCCAGAAGGTAGCAGGAAGTGCGTACGCACCCCACCTTGTCATTCAAACAGGTGAAGTAGTTGCACGTGATTCTCTCCGGTGCTAAGATGGGGGAATCTCGGGGAAAGGACACGCCACATGGTCCGATATTCACTCGCCCTCCTGTCAGCAGCGGTTGCTCACTCCGTCATCGCCCAATCGCAGCGCATCTACATCGCCCTTGACGACCACACCGATTACTTCTGGACCGCTACCGAGGATACCTACCGCGAGGTATTCCAGGAGACGCTCGATTATTACCTCGACCAGGCCGACGCGACCGAGGGCAATCCGCCCGAGTTTCAGGCTCGCTGGAACTGCGACGGAAGCCTGTGGATGTGGACGTACGAGAAGAACAAGGGGCCGGACGAGTTCGCTCGCCTCATGACGCGCGTACGGGACGGCCACATCGGCGTGCCGCTCAACGCCCTGTGCGTGTGCCTGGGCGGGTCGCCCGCGGAGGCTGTCCTCCGAGGCATGTACTATCCGGGTCAGATCGAACGCCGGCACGAGGTGCGTTTCCGACTGGCCTACACGATGGAGAATCAGACACAGCCCTTCGGACTCAACGCGCTGTGGGCCGGATCCGGCGCCCGCTACGCGTGGAAGGGGATCTGCGGCTGCGACACGCGGACCAGCAGCCCCGGCGATCGCGAGCACGATATCTACTGGGCGGCATCGCCGGATGGCAGTCGCATCCTGACCAAGTGGAACTCCATGCTCTTCCGCGATTGCCCGCCGTGGGAAAACCAGAGCATGGGCGGTTACGCGGAGGCTCGCTGCCCGGAATCGGTCGTCGAACTGGTCACTTCCGATCCCACGTTCAAGAGCCGCTACCCGTACGACGTCATCGGGTGCTTCGGCAAGGGCTGGGACGATCTGAAGACTCTGACCGACGAGTTTGTCACCGTCGCGATGAACAAGTCCAATGAGAACCGTCAGGTCATCGTTTCCAACGAGACCGACTTCTTCGAGGACTTCGAGGCCGAGTACGGCGGCGACATCCCGCAGGTCGCAGTCAGTTTCGGCAATGAGTGGGAACTCTACTGTGCGACGATGGCGGAGACGTCCGCCCGCATCAAGCGCGCCGTCGAGAAGCTGCGTGCCGCAGAAGCGATGGCTACACTCGTCAGCCTGCACGAACCGGACTTCATGACGGGTCGAGAGACGGCTCGCGATCAGGCGTGGATGAATCTCGGGCTCTACTGGGAGCACGATTTCGGCATGGCCGGCTTCTCGCCCAATCATCCCTGGGTCGCCTTGCGTATCGCCTGGCAGAATCGTCTGGCCGATGAGATTGACGCCTACGTGAACCGGCTCCACGACGACGCCGCGGCCGCGCTTGGAGCGCTGATCGAGAGCGGCGGCGGCAACCGGCTGTTCGTCTTCAACCCGCTTGCGTGGGAGCGGACCGACTTCGCCGATTTTTCCTACGATGGGCCGGAGCCGGTACACGTCGTCGCCGTCGCGGACGACGTGGAGGTACCATCACAGATCGTGACCGTCGATGGGCAGCGCCGACTGAGGCTCTGGTGCGAGGCTGTCCCGTCGCTCGGGTACGCAGCGTACGAGATTCGCGAAGGCGCCGGCCAGTCCTTCCCGCCGGCAGCGGCCGTGAATGGCAACGTCATTGAAAGTGATCGCTACCGGATCACCCTTGCGGATCGCGGCGCCATCACAAGCCTCATCGACAAGGGCCGTGGCGATCGCGAGTTCGCCGCCAGCATCGGCGGGCTCACCATCAACGACCTCGGCGCATCCAGCGGCGCCATCGACGTCGTCAACAGCGGACCCGTATCGGTCACGCTGACGGCTTCCGCGCCGTCTCCCGTGGCCCACACGTCGTCGATCACGCTGTTCCGGGACTCGAGCCGCATCGCAATAGAGAATCGGATCACGCAGAACTTCGACGCGACGCAGATGTGGGCGTTCAGTTTCGCGCTGGAGGATCCCTTTGTCCGACATGAAGAGGTCGGGGCGATCCTGCGTGCCCGAACGAGCGATCAGGGCGGTGACTACTCGACGCGGAACGCCCGCTACGACTGGCTGACCTTGAATCACTTCGCTGACATGGCCGGCGCAGGGGGGCTGGGCGTCACGCTCTCCAACGCCGACTGCTATTTCATGAACCTCGGCAACAGCACGCCTGGCACGCTGGACATGTCCACGCCCCGTATTCGGGCTCTTGCCGGCGGGCGGGTCGTTGACCGCTACGGCATCGTGAATCAAGGCGGCGCCAGTGAGTTTCTTCAGCGCTTCGCGCTGCAGACGCGGGGCGGCTACGACGCCGTCGCGGCGATGCGATTCAGCCTCGAACACCAGAACCCGCTGGTCTGCGCTCCGATTTCCGGAGAGAACGCCCGGCTGCCTGCCGACGGATTCTCCGCCCTGTCGATCGCCGATCCGGGCGTGATCCTCTGGGCGTTCAAGCCTGCTGAGGAAGGGATCGAGAAAGGGATCATCGCCCGCCTCTGGAACGTGACCGATACTCCGCGATCGACGGATATCGCGTTGTCGGCGTTCCAAGTCGCCGGTGGACGGGCCACAACGCACATTGAGACGAACGAGGGATTACTCGACGTTTCGCCGTGCGAGGTCGCGCTGGACTTCACACCGCAACAGATGCGCACGATCCGACTGCTGAGCGGCGAAACTGTCATCTCGAAGCTGAAGTGCAAGCCCGGCCGCGGGAAGCTCAAGGCCAAGGTTCGCACGGACGTGCCGCCGGGCGCCGAAGTCACGTTGACGAACAACGGCGGCGACCCCCGCACCGTTGCCGTAAAGTCCAACGGCCGGGCCGTCGCACGGTGGAAGCGACAGCAAGGCACTCACGAGGTCTGCATCGAAGGCTGCCCCGTGTCGTGTCGATCTGAAGTGTGCAACCCCTGACGCGGCAGCCCGCACTGCGTGACGGAACCACCGCCAAACTCTGCCGGGTGCCGACCGCCCGCGGGACCGGTCACCTGCATGGGCGCCCGATTTGGCCGCGTCAGCCCTCAACGGCGTCGCGAGGCTCCCGTGTGCGAGATATGGCGAAGCACGCCAAGGGCAACAGCAGGAACATGACCGGCAGACTGAAGCGCGATGAGTGGATGATCACGACGACGTAGGCGCCGATCAGGGAGAAGATCACGACGCCGAGCGCCTCCAGCCCCGCCTGATTCGGACCCCGCCACGCGCGCAGCGCTCCCCACACGGCCAAAAAGAGCACGCCGCCATTGACAACGCCGTTCACCAGCGAGCGCCTCGACGTCGACGAGAAATACCAGAATCGGGCCGCGTTGACACAGATCTTCCGAATCAGGAGCGTCGGCTCCTCCACAAACATGGCGAGCGCCGACCGCCCAAGAACCCGGTCGAGTGCCGGTGACAGGTCCAAGTGACCGTTCGTCTTCAAAGCGGCCTGTGCAGGTTCAAGGTCGTGCACACGCAAGATGCGCTCTTTCGCCCGAGCTATTCCGTGGGAGTAGCTCGCGTTGCAGTCCGAGCCCTCTTCGATCATGAAGTTCCCGACCAGCAGGTTATAGCCCAGCCCGCCGCACACAGGCACGACCTCCCCACTGACCGTGAAGTTGCGATACGTCCATGGCAGAACGCAGCACATCCCAACCACGGCGGAGAGGACCATCGGTTTGAACAACCCCGGCTTGAACGCGCTGTAGGCAACCAGACAGACCGGAATCGGCAGGATGACGGGTTTGCTGAGGGCTGCCAGGCCGAATGCGATACCGGACAACACGACCAACGCCGTCGTTCGGCGCATGGCCAGCAACACGATGCAGCATCCGTAGGCGACGTAGGTCAGTGAAATCAGCGTATCCGACCAGCTCTGGGCGCTGTAGTAAACTGAGAGCGGAAAGAGGCTCGCAGCCAGACCGCTGCCGAGGGCGACGCCCCTCCCGAACAAGGCATGGGCCAGACAGTACACAAAGCAACTGGTCAGCGCGGCGGCCACGCAATTGACGAGCAGGGTCGCCGCTCCCAGATCGTCAATAAGCCAGTAGGCCGCTGCAACGACGGCCGGAAAGAGCGGCGCCCGGTACGTCGTCGGTAGATCAGCCGGCGCAAACGAGAAGCGGCCGTGGTTCCTGATATTTTCGGCGAGAACGATATATCCGTCCGTAGAGCTGAGGAAATCGTGAGAACGTGGGCCGAGGTTCAAGTCGACCAGGGGAACAACGGCGAAGCAGAACACAAGGCGCAGTATCAGCGACAGCGCACCGACCATCAGCAGATCACGCCCCGTGCCGATCAGGCCCCGCACGCGCGCGGGCGTCGCCCCGACGCGGACTTGCCGACCCCCTAATGGCGCCACCAGTACGTCGGCTTCTGCGCGGCTCATGACGCACTCACCAGAGCGATCGACCGTGTGCTCGCCGCGGCCTGCGGCATTGCCCGGACCGCGTCCGTTGCGAGCTTCACGCTCGTGTTCCACGAGGTCACCATGGGATACGCCTGGGCCGTCGTCGCCAGGTAGATCTGCGTGTCGCCGATTCTCGTGCCCGGCCGTTTGCTCAGATAACCCGTCGGCCACACCGGCTCCACATGGGGTGCCCTGAAGACAAACGACGCCTCCACGCAGTGCGGTGTGAACGATGGGTACAGGCGCTGAAGGCCGTCCATCGCCTGCCGAACTGCCGTGGTATCGTCCCGCTCGTAGGGTTCGTCTCCGGGGGAACTGTAATTCATCAGGTAGATCAGGTGCCGGCCGCCGATCCACGCCGGATCAATAACGTGCGTCGTCTCGACCACGCCCTGAAAGGGCAGACCCGAATCCACCACCGCCGTCCAATAGTACCGGTCGAGCGGCCTGTTGCAGACGAGGAGGACGTTGACCACGCCCTGAAACGCCAGCGACGGAAGCGGGACGCGCGGCGCGAGCGCAGGCCCGCTGATCTGGTGCAGCAGCGGCAGCGGCAACGTCGATACAACAGCGTCGAACTCTTCCTCGCTCCCGTCAAACCCGAGGATCGCACTGGACCCGTTCCAGTCGAGCCCGCGTACCGGCGAATTCAGCCGCAACTGACCGCCCTGTTGCTCGATCGCTTCGTGCAAGCGGTCGGCGATGCGGGCGTAGCCGCCCTTCACGTACGCCTTGACCTCCTGGCTGCCGTCTTTCTCTCGCGTCAGCGTATTCCACACCCAGTACGCGGGAACGTGCTCGCGCAGGGTTCCAAACTTCGCGGTCAGCAGCGGCTCCCAGATCGCCCGGTACACGCGCGGCCCGAACAGCTTCTTCAGCCAGACGTGGGCCAGCACGTCGTCCAGGGGACGACCGTCTTTCACGACCTTGGTGATATAGAGCGCAGCCAGACCGGTGCGCACGCGATCAATGAGGCGCAGGGCTCGAAAGCACAGCAGATCCATCGCGGAATTGAACGGAAAGAGCCGCCCGCGAACAAAGAAACCCATCCTCGTTTCGGCCCAGCGCAGATCCGCGGTCAATTCGAGTTCATCGAGGAGTTCCAGCAGATAACTATCACTGTCCAGAATGACGTGATAGTAACGATCCAGGCGCATCTCCTTATAGTCGAACCACGTCGCCAGCCCGCCGAGGCGATCGGAAGCCTCGTAGAGCACGACGCGCGCGCCCTGACGGGACAACCGGTACGCGGCCGTCAATCCAGCGATTCCCCCGCCAAGGACGGCTACTCGCATTGCGCCCCTCCCTCCTGGCGGACGACCTTCCAGCGCACGCTTCCCAGTATGAAGCCCAGATGCTCGAATATGGTCCGCACGACCTTCATCTTCGTCTCGCCGTGCTGGCGCTCGGTCAGGGTCAACGGAAACTCGACGATCCGGTACCCCAGCTTGTGAGCTCTGATCAGCACTTCCGTGCAGCTCAGGAATCCGGTGGACTCGGGAAGAATGTCGCGGATGATGGATCGTCGATAAATCCGCATCAGGCACGAGAAACTGTAGAGGTCCGACCAGAACGCGATGCGGTACATACGGGACATGCTGCGGCTCAAGAACAGACGCAGCCACGTGATATTCTCGACGCGGCCACGCGGATGAAACTCCGACCCCGTCACAACATCGACGCCGTCCTGCAACATCGGCAGCATGTCGATCAGATACATCGGGTCGTACGTACAGTCTGAGTCCATCATGGCGACGAACTCGCCCGTGGCTTCCTCCAGCCCGGTTCGGATCGCTGCTCCGAGCCCCCGGTTTCCTTCGTGCGTTACGGTTCGCGCTGGTTGCAGTTCGCCGGGAACCGCCTGAAGCAGTTCCGCCGTCCGGTCGGAACTGCCGTCATTGACGAAGAGAAAGTCGACGGCAGCGGCCTCGCCGAACGCTCGCTTGACTTCCGCGAGCCGCCGAAACAGAGGCGGCAGTGCGTCTTCCTCGTTGTAGCACGGGATTACCAGCGTCAACGTTTTCATAGCTTCATCCGACAGAGGCCAGCTTGAAGGCGCGGGCGCGCTCCTCCAGTGTTCTCAGGTCATATCCCGCCTTGAAGAGGGCAAGCATCTCGCGCAATTCCACGATCTTCTGGTCCGCAGGCCGATTCAGGCCGGGGTGCACACGAAAGGCCGGATCGACGGCTTCATCGTCAAGGTCAATCAGCTCGACCGCATGGAAATGAAAGTTCAGCGGGCAGCGGCGCCTGCGCATCCAGGCAAGCGACCTGCGAAAAAACGCCATGCCGGTCGCCTGCGTGAAGGTGCCGTAGAACGGCAGGCGCATCCACGGCAGCGACGACAGCGGGAACTCGAGCAGCCCGCCGTCTCGCCCACGAGCCCAATAGCAACGGCTCGAGGGATAGTAGGGGCGTAGCGATGCCAGGACGTGCGCGTAGGTCTGCGGGCGGGCCTCCCAGACCCGGAAACCCGACTTGATCAGCACGGCCAGATCGATGACCGGCGTCAGCATCGTGGGATGCACGGACGAGTCGTAGAGGTAGCCCATGTCACGGAGCACGCTCAAGACGCGACCGTTGACGTCGTAGCAGGGCGCCCGGAAGCCCGTGACCGGCGATCCGTACACCGCCGAGACGGCCGCGTGGGCGGCCTGCACTTCACGGCGCACGTCCGCCAGCGGCATCGACGCCAGACCACGAGGATGGGTCATCGTGTGATTCGCAAGTTCATGACCCTCCGCCGCTGCCCGTGCCAAAACCTCACGATGTTCAGGGATTTCGGCATCCCGCCCGATCACGAAGAACGTCGCCTGAACCCCCTCCGCCTTGAGCACGTCGAGGAACCGGGTCAGCCCCAACGCATACACCGGGTCCGGTCGCCGATCGTAGACTGTGCCGTAACCTCGCGCATAGTCGGAGAGTGTGTCCAAATCCACACTCACGCTGCCGGGCAGCAAGCCACTCCGCGCCGATCCCGCGCGTCGGCGCTGCACGGTGGACGGTCGCTCAACCGTCGTACCGCACGCGCCGCCGGGAGCGGAATCCGGTCGAGCCGTGATGGCCTCAAGTCTCGGCACGCACGGCCTCCTCGATGGTCGAAGCAATCAGGTCTACGACGCTTTCGTCCAGCTTCTCGTTCCAGGCAACGCACAACAGCCGGTTCAGACCCTCCACCGCGCCCGGAAAAGCGCGGCGCTCGTAGCACGGGGGCGTGGTCCCGTCGCGGTGCGGACCGGTAAACGGAAAGCCGCTTCCGCCGAAGAGCTTGTGCCGGTCAACCAGGAATCCATATTCGAAGCCCAGCTTTTGCGTATAGCGAGGAGCGGTTCTCGCACCGATGCGCCGCAGAGCGTTGGAGATCCGATCGAGCGCCCCACCGCTCAGCGGTTCATGCACACGGAACGGGTAACGCCAGTACACGTGGGTCGCATGGGACGAGTCTCCGGGGCAGATGATGCCTTCGATCGGCGAGATCGCGTCCGTCAATCGCCGGGCCATGGACCGGCGATGCTCGATGAACGCGTCCAGTCGCGGCAGTTGCGCCAGCGCGACGGCCCCCTGGAACTCCGTCATCCGATAGTTCAGCGCAAGGAACTCGTGATCGGGATTCTGATCTCCGAAGCCCCAACCCTTATCGTGAAACAACCGCATGAAGCGGGCCATGTCCGGGTTGGCGGTCACGACAAAGCCGCCCTCCCCGCAGGTGATGTGTTTGCCCTGCTGCAGGCTGAAACAGCCGATGTCGCCGATCGAGCCCGCCTTGCGCCCACGGTCGGTCGCGCCATAAGCCTGGCAGGCGTCTTCAATCACGAGCACGCCGTGCCTGCGGGCCAGTTCCATGACAGGATCCATGTCCACTGGCAGTCCGAACAGGTGGGTTACGATGATGGCTCGCGTCCGGTTCGTGATTCGGGCGGCGATCGTCTCTGCCGTGACGTTACACGTGCGCGCGTCAACGTCCGCAAAGACCGGAATGCCCGCCTGGTAGAGGATCGGCATGACGCCACCCATGTCGGTAATGGGAGACGTGATCACCTCGTCGCCAGGCGACAGGCCGACCGCCGCGATCGCCGTGTGAATCGCAGCCGTACCCGATGCCACGGCGACGCAGTGCTCCAGCCCGATCCAGTTGGCAAACTGACGTTCAAGTTCAGGAACAACGGTTCCGTACTGGCTGATCAGAACCCCCCGCTCGATCACTTCCTTCAACTGCGCCAGTTCCGCGGCGCCGAGCGAACGACCGCTGGCGTTCGCGTCGTTCGGGACGTTTACGGTTGCTTGCGCTGCACTGGCCATTTAGTTCTTCCCTTCAAGCAAAGCTGTTAATGGGATCGCGTCTCGCCGCCCGTGGCCGATGGCGATCGCTTGTTCCCGGCCGGTTCAGGCCGCGGCCGGCCGGACCCATTCACCCGTGCGCGCGGATGCATACGCCGCTTCCGCCGCCGCCACCGCGGCCATTCCGTCCTGGTAAGTCGCAGACGGCGGACGGCCGTCCCGCACGAAGTGAACGAAGTTCAACATCGTCTCACGCCACACGTCCGTCCCCTCGGCCGGAACGTGCATGACACGCTCTCCCCCGTTCCTTCCAAATACGTCCAGCGCATAGCCCAGCCTCGCGCAGCCGCCGGTCGCGTAGATCTCAACCAAGGGCGGCATCGGCGCCGGGGCCTCCCAGCTCAGGAGCAGTTGTGCCGTCACACCGCACTTCATTCGAAGGCCGACAAATGCCGACTCTTCGACGCGCAGTCCGCGCGTCCCTGCGGATGTCTGGGCGCAGACGCTGTCAATGGGGCCGAGCAGATAGCGACACAGATCAACAAGATGAACGCCATTATCCAGTATGACGCCGCCGCCCGAGATCTCCGGAACGCTGAACCACCGACCTGACATGTCCACACTTGAGACCGCCGTCGCCCTGACCCCGACGACCTGGCCCAGCTCGCCGCTCGCCAGCAGTTCACGCAGCCTCTGGGCGCCGGAGAGGTGCCGGAACTTGAATGCGCACGCCAGTCGTTCGGGGGTCGTTACGCTTTGACAGTCTTTCACCGTTCTGGCAAGAGGTTTTTCGCATAGGACGGACATCCCGGAGGCTAGAGCGGGGACCACGACATCCATGTGGGCGCTGGGGGGGGTGCACACCGTGACACCATCCATCGGCCGAGCAAGGAAGGCGTCGAGATCGGTGCAAACCGGCACACCGAAATCTCCACCGAGCGACTCCGCTGCGCGGATGTCGGCATCAAAGCACGCAACCAGTTCCACGCCGTCGATCTGCCGGAAGTGAGACGCATGACGACGTCCGATTTGACCGCAACCCGCAATCCCCACTTTCATCCGCTTGCCTCCGTCGGCGCATCGGTCTCATCGGTACAGTACGCATCAGCCAAGAGATCTCCCCGGCGTTGGACTGTTCGACGTCGCGCACGTCAATGCCCGCAAGATCCATCTCGCGTCGATCCGTCTCCTGATCAGAATTAGCTGAACCGCACAGCTACGATCGGCAGTATCGCCGACGGCCCGGTGAGATCGTCCATGCTAGTTGCACGAACGCGCCTCGGTCCACACCGCTTGCGTTCTGGGTCGTTCGCAGTCGAGAGGCAGACGCCCCTGGCTTTCCACAAGGTGTAATATCGCTCGCATGCCGACCCGATGCGCTGGCTGTCTGTTTGGCTTGTGGGGAATGATACCAATCCAGCGGTCCGAATACCAGCCCCCCCGGATGTTCGTTCGCGGGGGGGGACGGAGGGGGGACTGACTTGGGCGCTCGTCGGAGCCGGCCCAGGCTCCCGGATGCAGGCCGGACGTAGAAGGCTGTTCAGATCACCCCGAGGATCTCAGCCATCCGTTCGGCGGCGTGCCCATCGCCGTACGGGGTTATCAGACGCGACATGGTCCTATATCTGTCGCGATCTGCGAGCAACTCCGTTACTTCGCGGATGATCGCCTCTCCGGTCTCACCGATGATACGAACCACGCCCGCAGCGACCGCCTCGGGGCGCTCGGTGGTGCGGCGGGTTACGAGGACGGGCTTGCCGAGGTACGGGGCCTCTTCCTGGATGCCACCTGAGTCGGTCAGGACGAAGTAACACTGCTTCAGCAGCCGGACGAAGTCGGCGTAGTTGAGCGGTTCAATGAGGTGGCAGCGTGGGAAGTCTCGCAGGACGGGGATGAATGCCTGCCGCACGGCCGGACCGGGGTGGACCGGGAAGACAACCCGGACGTCCTCATGGGTCTCCAGAATGGTGCGAATGGCGTTCGCGATTCCGGCCATGAAGTCGCGATTCTCGCGGCGGTGAATGGTCACCGCGATGATCCGCGCGCCAGGGTGGCTCAACACCGCCTCAAGCTCGGGCGGCGGCGGGGGGATCCGCTGAGTCGGCACCGAACCGAGTACCGTATCCGGCGTCGCGGATGGGCGTTCGGCCGTCGCGGGTACGGAGGTAATACGCTCGCGCGCTTGCCCGTACGGATCACCACCGTGACCCGGAGATGAACGGCCAGCGGTGCCCGAATCCTCTCCGGATCCTTCAACGGGTGTGGCCGGACTGAATGCGGTCAGCGCTTCGCGGTCGAGACGGGCCGACATGAGCCGAAGGGCATCGATCCCGCTGTTGCCGGTCACGTGGATGCGGCCGTCGGGGGCGCCTTCTCTCAACAGCGCCTGCCGCGCCCCCTCCGTCGGTGCAAAATGAACGCTGGCGAGACCGCCGATGAGGCGGCGGTTCATTTCCTCGGGAAAGGGATGGCTGACGTCACCGGATCGCAAGCCGGCCTCGATGTGGGCCACCGGGATCCCGGCGTAAAAGGCCGTCAACGCGCCGACGAAGGCCGTTGTGGTATCTCCCTGGACGGCCACGACGGAAGGCGCCGCCTCCCGAATCGGCGCGGCCAGTGACTGACACAGCGACGCGGTCAGTCCTTCCAGCGTCTGTCCCGGCGTCATCAGCTTCAGATCGACATCCACCCGGAGGCCGAAGAGGCGAACGGCCTGCTCCGCCAGATCGGTATGCTGGCCCGTCAGGATGGTGGTGACATCGAATCGCTCGTCGGCATCCAGCACGCGGATGACCGGCCAGCACTTGATGACCTCCGGGCGGGTTCCGAGGATGAAACAGATTCGCCTTCGTTCGGCCATTCGTCGCTTCCGAGGCTGCAGACGACGCCACCCGATGGCCATCGCCGGTCCAGTGCCCGACACATCGTCCCACCAGCGGGCGTCTCCCCCGCCGTCGGACGCGCACCTGCGTGGGATATCGAACCTTGCGCCGTCCGGGTCAAGCAGGGGGTCGGCAAAGCACCGTCCCGCTTTACTTCGGAGCGTGTCGCGCCGAGAATAGCTATGGGAGCTTCGGTTGTGGCGCGGCCGCGCGCCCGGGGTTTGACCTGTTCCTGAGCTTCCGCCACCGATGAAACATCCCGCCACTCACGCGACGCACTACGGACTCGCGGCCAGCGTTCTGCTCCACCTGACGACCGCCGCCGCGGCCCAGCCGCAGACGGATTCACGCGTCGACGCGATGATCGATCAGTTGATCGCCGGGCTGAAGGAAGCCCAGATCGTCGACGGCCCGCAGGCGGGCAGTTTTCGCGGGGAGATGGGCGGCGTCCACGATGGCGGCGTGTCTACGCTGGCGACGTACGCCCTGCTGGCCGCCGGCGTGTCGCCGTACGACCCCGTCATTGAGCGGGCCATCGGCTTTGTGGAGCCGCACCCGCTGCCGGGCACGTACAGCCGCAGCCTCCGCGCGGCGATGTGGGCTCAGCTCGTCGCCCGCACGGGCGAGACCACCGACCGACAACGCTACCTGCGCGCGATGCGCGCCGACGTGAAGTGGCTCACCGACGCGCTGCGCGAGGACGGCTACTACGGCTACGACGTGCAGGGGTCCGGGGGCGATCACTCCTGCTCACAGTTCGGCGTCCTCGGGGTCTGGGCGGCGCGCATGGTGCCGGGCGTCACGCCCATCGAAGTCTCCCTGAACTACTGGGAACGCGTCGAGACACACTGGCTCGCGCATCAGGACAGCGACGGCTCCTGGAGTTACAGCGGGTCCAAGTCGGGCACGGTCACCATGACCACGGCCGGCATCAACACGCTGTACATCCTGGCGGCCGAGTTCCTCACGCAAAAAGAGCCGACGTACAGCCCGCTTCGCGGGGTCGCCCGGCGCGACGCCGTCGACGACGAGGTGAAGCGGCTGCTGGACGCGGCCGATCGGGGCTTCGCCTGGCTCAAGACGCGGGATCTGCTCGAAGGAGGCGGCTATCAGCTCTTCGGCCTGGAGCGTCTCGGCGTGGCGACCGGCCGCAAGCAGATCGGCGGCGTCGACTGGTATCGCGCCGGCGTCGCCGGCATCCACGGGCCGACGGGCGAGGTGATCGAAGACAGCTTCCGGCTGCTGTTTTTGATCTACGGCCGGGCGCCGACGCTGATGGCCAAGCTCCGTTACGGCGAGGACCAGTCCTGGAACCGGTACTACCGTGACCTTCACTTCCTTACGTCGTTTCTGTCGGGCCGGTACGAGTGCATCTACAAGTGGCAGATTGTCGACGTGAACGCCTCGCTCGACGACCTGCTCGACACGCCGATCCTTCTGATCAGCGGCGAGTATGGGCTGAATCTCACGGCCGAGCAGCGCGCCCGCCTGCTGGAATACGTCGACGCGGGCGGCACGATCATCGGCCACGCCGATCATGGCAACGACCGCTTCGCGACGAGTTTCCGGCAGTTGTGCGCCGAGTGGTTCGGCGATCGCGGCTGCACGCTGAAGCCCCTCAAGCCGGAACACGCGCTGTATACCGCTTCGGGCGAGGCGGGCGCCGCGTGGGCCGGCGACTTCTGCATCGAAGGCGTCGATGACGGCGTGCGGACGTGCGTGTTCCTGTTCCCGAACGATCTGGCGGGCGCCTGGCATCAGAATCGGCGGGACAAGCACGCGAACATGTTCGACGTCATGTCCAACATGACGGTCTATGCCGCCGGTGAATACGCACAACTGCCCAAGCGGCTGCGCCCGCCGGAACTGGCGGGCAGCAGCGCACCACCGGCGGGCTACCTGACCGTCGACACGCTGCGCGTCGGCGGCGCCGGGATTCAGACTCTCGGCAAGTGGCTGACCGTCGGACGAAGACTGGACCACGAGACCGGCGTATCCATCCTCGCCGCGTGCCCCCCCCCGGACATTTCCGATACTGCGGCTCCCGGCCAAAGCGGGCCGGCGGCGGCATCCGGCACGGCGCCGTCGGCGGGCGACCCGGCGCCGGCCGCTCGAACCGAACGCACCGCGACACAGAGCGCGGCGCAGGCATGGTCGATTTCGGCGGACATCCTCCACGTCACCGGGACGGACGTGTTCAACGTTGATGAGAACCTGGTCGACGCACTGGCCCAGCGCATCACCGCTGGTGGATTCGTGTGGCTTGAAGCGGCGGGCGGAAACGAGGCCTGGGTACGATCGTCGGCAGCACTGTTCGATGCCGTTGCCAGGCGCATCGGCGGAGAAATCCGCCCCGTCGACCGCGAGCATGCGCTGCTGGCCGGAGAACTGACGGCCGGTACACGAGCCGGCGCGCTGCGGCCGAACCGCTGGGGCCTCGTCAGTCTGCGCGGAACCGCGCCGCCGATTCGCGTGATGACGCACAACGGGCGCATGGCGGCCGTGCTCATGCCGTTTGACGCACTGGCAACCGCAGCCGGACACCGGGTCTACCAGGCGCCCGCTTACGCTTCTGACGACACGGCGCGCCTGTTGCGCAACATGCTGCTGCTCCGCTACCTGGACGTCACCGGCGGCAAGCGAGCCGCCACGCAGCTCCCGGCGCGCGTTCCGCGGGCGCTCGACGAACCGATCCGTGGCCTGATCGACGCCGGGCGGTTTGCGGAGGCGATCCAGTGGATCGCGGCGGTCGAACGGCTGGGGCCGCACACGGAGGAGCTGGACGAGTGGCGCGCGCTGCTGCGTTCGCGAATGCTGGTCGCCTATCGCGACGCCCGCGCTGGGCAGCGCGAGGCGGACGCTTCCCGGCTCGCCCGCCAATTGGTCACGGTGTTTCCTGACGACATGCGCGAGCTCGCGCGAGCGCACGATCGGGAGTCGTCATCTGCGGCGCCTCACGGCGACGTCGTCGATGCACCGCGGGAGCTGTCGCCTGAGCTGCGCGATATCGAAATCGTCTACGATGACCAGACGACCGATGCCCGATGGCTGCTTCTGGAATGGCAGAAGAAGCGTGACGAGCACGATGAATGGCAGGGAAAACTGGCCGACGAACGAACCGCACTGGAAGCGCTCGACCTGCGGGCCAAGGAGCTGATCCGCGAGCAGGCCCGCGGCGGGCGCGGCGGTTCCCGCGGCGGTGGCGAGTTCGATCGCATCGCCGCCGAACGCAAGATCATCGAGGATCGCGCCCGTAAGGCCGAACGCGCCGCCAACGAGTGCATCATGACCATGAATCGCATTACGCGTGCGCTGACGCCGCACGAGGAGGCCATCGCCCGGCTGGGATGGGTGGTGCGGGACGGCCTGTGGGGGCCGAAGGAAGAGCCGACGACGGCACCGTAGTCCGTTCCGGCCGCGGGAGGTCCGACGCGCGCCGGCCGCAGATCGAGCCGGCTCAACGTGAGCAACTGACACCGCCGAGCGCCGCCCCCGGCGCGGAAGCGGTGAAGACCGCCGTCGGCAGACGGTCGCTCGATTCGAACTCGGCACAGGCCGCGGCCACGCTTGCTTCGGCGGCGCGCGTGTTTTCGATCAGTGCAATGACGAGCGTGCCGCAGCCGCGGCCGCCCTGCTTCGCCCCGAGTATCCCTCCGGCCGGGCCGCGCCGGCGCAGGAGCGTCACCAGCCGGTCAGCCGTAGCGGCGTTCAGACCGCAACGCTGCGACAGGCTCCAGTTAGAGGCGTACAGCAGTTTGCCTGCGTCGACCGCGACGGCGCTCTCGCCCGTGCGAGCGGCGCGGGCCAGCCGCTCAGCGAGTTGCACGGTCCGCGCATTCTCGTAGATGTGATGCTCGGTTCGCGAGCGGACCCGGTAAATCACGCCGGGTGAAACCGCCGACAATGGGTCAGGCAGCGGGCCGAACCGCTTCAGAAAATCGCCGCCGCGCAGCCGCGTCGGCAACCGGTCGCGAAACCGCTGTGAATACTCACGGCCGCAGATCAGCGACAGATGGCCGTTCCAACCGGCGGCGGCGTCCCGCGCCGCCGGGTTGTCGCCGCGAGCATCGTGTTGCTGGATCCGGTCGATCAGGGTGCGGCCCATCAGCGCCGCGACCCGCGCGTGGACGTAACGCGCAAACCGCGCGTGAGCGTCGTCACAGGGCGCCGCGGCGTCACTCTCGTCGGCGGCGCCGGAGATGGGAGTCGAACCCACGCCCCCTGTGTCGGTATCGATGCCCGCGGCCGCCGCACCGCAGGCGATGCCGATCAGGGCGAAGCGCTCGCTGACCCGCAGTACGTCCGCACCGCTTGGACGGTCGCAGCGCATCTGCGTCAACGCACCGGGCTCGGCCAGCAGCGCGTGCGTTGCATCCGCACGGCCGCTGGGCAACCCCCCGGTCGAGAACTCGACGCTCTGCACGACAGACGCAGCCTGCGCCGTCTCGACCGTGACGCCCGCCACGCGCTGGAGCGCCACCACCACGGCGGCGGCAGCGGCGGAGACCTGCCCGACATCCACTGACAACGGCGGCATCCGCCCGATCACCAGCGACGCACCGTTAAAGCCCGGCCCCAGCGCCTGGCAACGAAGCATCTCAACCACGACGGCGCGGGCGAGCTGACGCCGCACGTCCACATCGGATGGAGCCGCCGGTCCCCCGGCCGCGTTCGGCTGAAGGCTCGCGGGCATCGCGGCGTCGCGGCGCAGCGATTCCAGCGGCACATCGACGACTTCGCCGCCAGGTTCAAGCCAGAAGGACACCACACCGTCGTCGCGGCGACACGCGCCGACCCGGACGCCGATGTCGATGGGCCAGTGCAGGACGAGTCCGCCGGTGTATTCCGTAATGCCGCCCATCACGTCCAGCCGGCCGGGGGCACTGACGAGGTAGCGCGCGCCGGGGCCCTTCAGACGGCGTACGAATTCGGCCTGCTCGCGCGTGGCCTCCGCCATCGTCGGCGCCGCGTGAACCGGCGCAGGGGAGCGTTCGACGTAGGACGCGGGCGTTAATCCGGGTTTGCTTGACATCGGCGTATCAGCGAGCCATGGGAATCAACCCACCTCATCGAGCACAGACTGACTGACGAACATCGGCGTATCGGAACCGGCGCCTAACGCGATCGCGTCCGACGGACGCGCGTCGATCTCCACGATACTGCCGTTCTGACGAACGTACAGCTTGGCATAGAACGTGTGCTGTTTCAACTCGTGAATGACGATTCGCTCCAGCTCGCCGCCCAGCTTCGCGATGACGGTGTGGAGCAGGTCGTGCGTCAGCGGCCGCGGCGGCTTCTGACCCTTGATGCGCCGATCGATCGCCAGCGCCTCCGTCACACCGATCATCACCGGAAACGTCCGCACGCCGTCCACTTCGCGGAGGACGATGGCCTGCTCACCGCTGCTTTCGTTGATGATGATCCGCGCCAGGGCGATTCTTACCAGCATGGACTCGTCATCCGTTGCCGCACGGTCGTCACTATACGCCGCGCACGCTCGGGAAGTCAAAGCGGCAAATCGCCCAATATCGCGGCCAAAAAGCACGAGGCGCTGCGGGCGGGCTGCTGCGCGTCTCAAGTGGAGCGGCGGCCTCCAGCGGATCGAATCACGGGCTGGAAGCCCGTGCCACACCACCCTGCGCCGGCAAGGCCCTCAGGCGGTCCAGTTCGCCCGCCGACATGGTTGCGCTGTGCGCCTCCGTCGGGAAGGCGCCGGCGTGGACGTCGTCACGATACGCGCTGAATGCCGCGACGAGCGTATCGTGCAGATTCGTGTACTGCTTTACAGAGCGTGGTGGATGCCCGACGCCATACCCCAACATATCGTGCAGAACGACGACTTGACCATCGCAGAAGGGACCGGAGGCACAACCGATCACGGGCAGGTCGGTAGACTCGGACACCATCTTGCCCAACTCGGCCGGCACCGCCTCAAGCAACAGCGCCACCGCCCCGGCCGCCTCCATCTGACGCGCGTCCTCCAGGATCAACCGCGCGTCTTCAGCGAGTTTGCCCTGGACTTTGTAGCCGCCGAGATGATGGATCGCCTGCGGCCGCAATCCCAGGTGCGCCATCACCGGAATGGACGCCGCCGACAGCGCCTCGACGGTGGGCAGATGTCGCCGATCCACCTCCAGCTTGACGCAATCGCAGCCGGCGCGCGCCATGAACGCACCGGCGTTGCGAATGGCTTCCTCGATGCTGACCTGGTAGCTCAAGAACGGCATGTCCCCGACAAGGAACGTCGACGGAGCACCGCGGCGCACCGCTTCCGTTATGGTGATCAGGTGGTCGACCGTGACCGGCAGCGTCGTCGCGTGCCCCAGGCAGACCTCGCCGTACGTGTCGCCGACGAGGATCGACTCGACGCCGGCCAGTTCCATCAGCCGGGCCGTCGAATAATCATAGCAGGTGAGCATGGCGATCTTGCGCCGCTCGCGTTTGAGGCGGCGCAGGGTCGCGATCGTCGTCTTGGAGCCGTTCAAATTCGCGGTCATGTCGTCAGCCGGTCCAGCCGCGGCGCAGACCCCCGCCGATCCGCCCGCGTTGCACGGAAGATAGCCTCGATTCGCCGGCTCGGCCAGTCGCCGGCGGCCGCGTCCGCGTGTCGCCGGTTTCGAGTGGCTCCCCGGCCGGTGGGCAGGGCGCCGGGCCACGCCGCTTGCGCCCTGCGCTTCTGACGACCGGCACGATACTGCCGGATGCCGCGGCCACGCGACCCGTCGCCGGTCGCCCTGTTCCGGGCGCTTGCCACGCGCCCGGTGTGGCGCCCCCGGCGGCCGCGCGGCCGCGCGGCGTACATGACGCCGCGGCGAAGGGCGTGTATCGTCCTGATGCCACGTTCGCGAGGAGTATTCACATGTTCGGTTCTCAATGCGGCACACCGCCCCCGTCAGCTCCGACCACGACGTCAACGTCGTGCGACGCGCCGCGCCCGTCCGCGGGGATTCGGGCGTCCGATACGTTCGATGACTTCTCGCAGCACGTCCGCTCCATGCTGGACGCGATGTCCGGCGAACAGTTCTTCCGCTCCCACGCCCACGGCGGCTGGCGTCCGCGGATCAACGTGTATGAACTCCCCGACCGCTACTACGTCTGCGCTGAGCTGGCCGGAATGCCGCACGAAAAAATCGACCTGCGCATCGAGGACGGGCAGCTTCATCTTCGCGGCGTGCGTCCCAAGCCGGCCCTGCCGCGCGGCGGGGCGGAGGTGAGCGTCCATCTGATGGAGATCGACTCCGGCCCGTTCGAGCGAACCCTGGGACTGCCGCGCGACGTGGACGCCGACCGGATCGCGGCGCGCTATCGTGACGGGTTTCTGTGGATCGAACTGCCGCGGCAATCCCCGACGGAAGACAACGATGAGTGACGACCGGGACACGCGTTCCAACGGCGTCGGCGATGAAACCGACCACGACGGATCCGAGGAGGGCAACGAGTTCGCCGCGGTTCCCGTTGCGGTCGGCGAGCGGCGCGGGGACGGCGAAGACAAGCCGACGATTCCCGAAACGCTGCCGCTGCTGCCCATCCGCGAGAACGTCGCGTTCCCGGGCACGGTCATGCCGCTTTCCGTGGGAAGGGAGAAGTCCAAGCGTGTGCTCGACCTCGCGCTGGCGGGATCGCGCATGATCTGCGTGGTCGCGCAGAAGTCGGCGGAGGTCGAGGAGCCGACGCTGGATGACCTGTTCCGCATCGGCACCGCCTGCATCATTTTGAAACTCTTCAAGGTGCCCGACGGCACCGAGACGATCATCGTCCACGGCCTGCGCCGCGTCGGCATCGAATCGCTGACGCAGGATTCGCCCTATCTGGAAGCCCGCGTCAACGCCCACGAGGACCAGGTTCCTGACGGCACCGAGGTCGACGCCCTGACGCACGTGCTGCGGCAGGGCGCGCTGCGCATGGTGGAACTGTCCGACAACGTGCCGGACGAGGCGGCACAGGTCATCCGCGGGATCACGGCGCCGGGCGCCCTCGCTGATTTCCTGGCCGCCAATCTGCCGCTGGGGCTGGTCCACAAGCAGGAGATCCTCGAGACCTTCGACGTCACCGACCGACTCCACAAGGTCAACGCCGCGCTCGCCGGGCAGCTCGACGTTCTGGAGCTGTCGAAGAAGCTCAATGAAGAAGTCCGCGACAAGATCGACACGGCCCAGCGCCAGTTCTATCTGCGCGAACAGATGAAGGCGATCCAGAACGAACTGGGTCAGAAGGACGGACAGTCGCAGAGCGTCGAACGGCTGCGCGAGAAGCTCAAGAAGGCCGCCCCCCCCGACGACGTGCTGGCGGAAGCGAACCGCGAACTCGATCGCATGACCGCCATCCCACAGGCCTCGCCCGAGTTCAACGTGGCGATGGACTACGTCGAGTGGATCGCCTCGCTGCCGTGGAAGGTCTCGACGAAGGACAACCAGGACATCGCCCGGGCTGAACAGATCCTGAACGAAGACCATTACGGGCTGGACAAAGTCAAGCGCCGCATCCTCGAGTTCCTGGCGGTGCGCAAGCTCAAACGGGACACGCACGGACCGATCCTCTGCTTCGCCGGTCCGCCCGGCGTGGGCAAGACCTCGCTGGGCAAGAGCATCGCCCGGGCGATGAACCGCAAGTTCATCCGCATCTCGCTGGGCGGCATCCGCGACGAAGCGACGATTCGCGGCCATCGCCGCACGTACATCGGCGCCATCCCCGGGCGCATCATCCAGGAGATCCGGAAAGCGGGTTCGAAGAACCCGGTCTACATGCTCGACGAGGTGGACAAGATCGGCCAGGACGTCCGCGGCGACCCCATGTCGGCCCTGCTCGAGGTGCTCGACCCGGCCCAGAACGACAAGTTCACCGATCACTATCTCGACGTGCCGTTCGACCTGTCCAACGTGCTCTTCATCGCCACCGCCAATTACATGGACGCGATCGAGAACGCACTGCGCGACCGGATGGAAGTGATCGAGATTCCCGGCTACACGCACCGCGAGAAGCTGCACATCGCGCGCAACTATCTCGTCCCGCGCCAGATCGAAGAAAACGGATTGAAGGCCGGGCAGATCGGCTTCAGCGACGAGGTCTTAAGCCTGATCATCTCGGACTACACCCGCGAGGCGGGCGTGCGCTCGCTGGAGCGACGGATCGGAGCGGTCTGCCGGTCGCGGGCGGCCGCGATCGTCGGCGGAAAGCCGGACGGCGCCGCCGTCACCCCGGCCGAACTGGAGCAGGCGTTTCCCGACAAGCGCTACGAACCAGAGGTCGCGTCCCTGATGGCCGTGCCGGGCGTCGTCACGGGTCTGGCGTTCACCCCGGTGGGCGGGGAAATCCTCTTCATCGAAGTCTCCGTGATGAGCGGCAACGGGCAGGTGAACCTGACCGGCCAGATCGGCGGCGTGATGCGGGAGTCGGCCTTCGCGGCCCATTCGATCCTGCGCAACCGGGCGAAGAGCCTCGGCATCAACCCGAACGTCTTTCAGGGCACCGACATTCACATCCACGTCCCGGCCGGCGCCATACCCAAGGACGGCCCGTCCGCCGGAATCGCAATGCTGGCAGCGCTGATCTCGGGCTACACCGGCGACGTGGTGGATCCCAAGACGGGCATGACCGGCGAGATCACCCTCAGCGGGCGGGTGCTGCCGATCGGAGGCGTACGCGAGAAGGTGCTGGCCGGCCACCGGGCGGGCATCCGCACCATCCTGTTGCCCGCCCAGAACGACCGCGACCTGCGCGACGTGCCCGCGGAAGTGCAGGACGACCTGACCTTCCTCTTTGTCAGGACCATCGACGACGTCATCACCGTGCTGTTTCCGGGCCGCGCCGCCGGCCTTGCCCCGAAGCCGCGGAAGAAGAAAGCGGCGAACCGCAAGGCCGCCGGTGCGTCCAAGAAAGGGGCGGCGGATCCGCCGGCCCGCCGCAAGACCCCCAGGAAGAAGTCGAAAAAGCGTGCATCGGGCGGACGTCGAAAAAAACCGGGCGCGGGGCTGGGCGCTCGTCGCCGGAGTCGCTAGACTGACGGCGTCGTTTCCCGGGCGAAAGGCTCTTCACTTCCGGGCTTTCAACTCGCGTCTTCGGGCGCGAGGTCAAGAGAAGCTCTCGGCGCTGCGCGTGAGTGCAGCGGCGGCACATGGCCTTTCCCATACGACGCATCTGGACGCGCAGGCGCCCCCATCGCTGGCTTGTCGCCTGCGGGCTAAACGCCGCCGTCGGCATCGCGCTGACGATCATCGACCGGGTCGGCCCCCGAATGTTCCTGCCGCCGCCCTTCGACGACTTCTGGCCGGTCATCTACTTTTCGCCGCTGATTGTCGCCGGCACGACGTTCTCTTATTCGCTGCTGCTGCACAACGCCCGATGGTGGATTCTCGGCCTGGCGATGACCGCACCACAGTATCTGCTGCTGGTGATTCTGCATTTCGTCGACGGCGGCGTGATGGACGTTGCGGACATGCTGCTGACCCTGCTGGGCATCGCCGGCGGGGCGCTTACGGCCGCGCTGATCGGCCCCCTGTGCCATCACTACCTGGTCAACCATCGCTTCGTGCCGGGACTGTGTATCCACTGCGGCTACCGCCTGCGCGGCCTCTTGCTACGCCGCTGCCCCGAGTGCGGTCGAATCGCACCGGACGAGTACGACTGGTAGCGGGCGTCGACCCACAGTCGCCGAGCGTCCACCGAACCACGCGGCGCCGGCGAGGAGCCCACACTGCGAGTATGGGGCGTGATGCATGAATCACGCACCCGGGGCAGGATACCTCGCACGGTGGCGGATCAAGCCACGACACGTCGCTGCCGCGATCGCCCTCGGTACGCTGGCGGTCGTTCGAATCTCGATGATCCCGTCCCCGTCGCCCACGACCGCGCCCGAACCGCCGCCCGAGCCGCCGCCGCCCAGCCCGCTCGTCCTCGGACCCGAGTCCATCGTGGCCGCCAACCACCGGTGCGGCCCCGTCGAGGCCATCATCCTGGTCAACGATCGGAGCGACCCGCCGCCGCCCGTCATCATCCGCGGCGGCGTGACCCAGTTCACCACGTCCGACACGTTCGAATTCGACGCCTCCCGGCCGTGGCAGCAGATGCCCTTGAGCAACCGCTACGGCTTGGGGCGGCGTACCTGCATCTGGATCGAAATCCCGGAAGGCGCGGGCGATCCGAAGGGCGCCATGGCGCCCGGCCTCTGGTACATCCGCGGACCTTCCATGGGATACCTGACCGCAGGCGGATGCGCTTGGGTGTTCCGTCTGTCGGATTTCGATCAGCTCATGCCGGCTGACTGGACGACGCTGACGCCGTAGTCGCGGCGCCAGTCATCACGGTTCCTCCACCGCCCCGCCGATGTTTTCCAGCAGTTTCGCCACGACCGCCCGCTCCTGCGACAGCGACCGCGACTCGGGCGACGGCTGATCCTCCAGGCCCTCCGCCAGGGTATCAAACCAGGGCAGAAACTCGGTCAGGCGGCGGCGGCCACGCTCCCGGTCCGGGCTGACATAGTCATCAAGGCTACTGAAGTATCGCCACCCGCCGTAGCCGTCGAAGCAGGCGTTCTTCAGCACCAGCGCCGTGTTGAGCAGCAGCACGCCGCGCTGCACGCCGGGCGTCTCGAACCACGGCACGGCCGCATCCGCGTCCAGCCCGGCCGGCAGCACCACGTCGAACGTCGTGGTACGCGCCTCGGCGCCGTCCGTTTCCGCAAAGGTCAACTCCACCGTGGCCGCATGGACCTCCTCCTCGAAGTTCACCTGCGCCCCCGGCCGCAGCCGGATCAGGATCGCCCCGCCCCCCTCCCGGCTGGACAGAAACAGCGTCGGAATCGTCATCTCGAGCAGGTGCGTGTTCGTGTCGATCTCGGGCAGGCCGTAGGCGTCGGCCACGTCAAACGTAAACGGCACGTCCGCGGTGAGACTTACGTCATACGCCACCGGCGTAACCAGGTAGTCGAACTCCTCGTCGAAGACGGTCACGATGCGGTCGTAGTCATTAAGGAAAAACAGATTCGCGCCGCGCACCTGCGAGATGTCGTACGCGAACTCGTCGTCGAAATCGACGCCGACGCCGAAGATGGTCGCGCCAATGCCGTTGCCCGCGTTGCGGTTCATCAGTTCGAGGAAGTTCTTCGCCTCGGTCGTGCCGCTGGTAACGTCGGCGTCGGTGAACACGATGATGCGGTCGGCGCGAGTCGCGGTCGAGTGATCCGCAACCACGCTGTATCCGCGGGCGAGGCCGCGGGCCAGGTCCGTCGAGTTTTCCGCCTCGATCCCGTCGAGCGCTTCCTTGATCGCCCGCACGTCGGTTCCTGAGACGTTTTCCACGCGGGTTGTCGCCCGGAACGCGAACGTCACCAGGCTGACCCGGTCGCGACCGTCGAGCTGCGCCATCAGCCGGTCGATCGCGATCTTCACCGCCTCCAGCTTGGACGTACGGGTGCGATCGTCGATCGCATTCGACATCGATCGGCTGACGTCGACGACGATGCAGAGGTTCTGCGGCTCGCGCTCGAATGTCTCCGCGTTGATCGTCGTCCCGAAGCCCACCTGCACCGTCACCAGCGGCGTCAGCTCATCAAAGTCGTGGTTCCACGCCGCGGCCGCGGTGGCATAGAGCAGGCCGGGGTCATCCGGAACGGGAACCTCGATGCTGTGCTCCGAGAGCAACCCTTCCACGGTAATCGAATCCGGATTGGGCACGTCCCCGTCTTCGATCGACTGGCGGGCGTAGGCCATGTCCTGCGCTCCGCCGGTCGTGACGCCGGCGAAGTCGCCGTTCAGGGAAGCGCCGCACCGGGCGCCGGAAAGGATGAGAAGCGACACGGCGAGCACGCCCAGGGCGGACTTGCACACCAGCGCACGACGGGCCTTCAACCTCAAAGCACTCATGGGGAACCTCCGTTGACCACAGACTGTGTCCGATCGACCAGTGCGGCATTATGGGGGGCGAGGGAAGTGTCCAGTCAAGCCCGGCACGCCCGCACCCCACGGCAGGCGCGTGGCATCAACAGCGCGCGGGTGGCACGGTCTCGTCTTCGAGGCCGTGGCTGCCGTCGCAAA
>CAZYLK010000007.1:0-8161 GCA_964648365.1 uncultured Phycisphaeraceae bacterium | reverse complement strand
GTCGCAAAGTGTCGCAGCACGGTCTCGTCTTCGAGGCCGTGGCTGCCGTCGCAAAGTGTCGCAGCACGGTCTCGTCTTCGAGGCCGTGGCTGCCGTCGCAAAGTGTCGCAGCATTCCTCGATCTGGAGAGCATCGTCCCGGAAGGTCGGAGTCTCGTTTTGCTGCACGCTGAGACTGGCTCACGCGCCTGGCAGAGCGGCCACCAGTTGCTCCAGCCGTCGTCGCAGCGAATGCTCGCCCAACACCGACTCGGACGGCCGCACCAACGCGCCCCCCGTCATCAGCCCGGCAGGTGCCTCGCTGGACGCGCCGAGCAGCGCGCCGACACGATCCAGCGCCTCACCCGGGGTATCGAACCAGGTCACGTGCGTCAGCGCGGGCGCAAGCTGGGGGTGAACGTCTTCCAGCCGCGCCGCCGGCCGCAGGGCCAATACGGGAACCCCCGCCCGCGCCGCCAGCAGCAGCAGGCGAATATCGATCGGCATCCGCGTCGGGATCAGCAGCACGCGACTGCGCGTCACCGGGGCGTCGAGCGATGCCCACGCGAGCGGGCCTTCGAGCGGCACGAGCGGTGTGGCGCCGTCGCGGCCAGAGTCCGCTTCAGCCGTAAACACGCCGCCCGTGTGCCCCCACACACCCACCGAGATGCCGCGCTCGCGCAGCCCGCGCGCCAAACCGAGGGCCGTCGCGGCCGGGCCAATCCGCCCGCGAACCAACGCGACGAACTGCTCACGCAGCGCCGCGTCCGTCAGTTCGACGCGGGCCGTTCGCTGGCCCAATTCCACCAGGGCCGGCGCGTGCGCCTCCTGGTACCGGCGGAACTCCCGCCGGCAGTGCCCGCGGATCGCCTCGTATAAGCCGACGTGGCTGGACAGCACCACGTTGGCGGCGGCCGGACGATCGTCGTGCAGACCGACCACAAGACCCACGTCATAGCGCCGGGGGGGGGCAGCGCCCGAATCCGGCTCGCGGCGCTCGGCGGAAATCTCGCCCGGAATCGGCGGTTCCAGCAGGAACACGCGATCCGCCACTGCACCCGCCGCGACGGCCTCATCCCGCTGCCGCGGCGTGGACACGAAGAGCCGCACAGGCGTTTCGGCCGCGGCCCGCACCGTCCCCGGCGCGGCCTCCGGCTGGAACCAGCAGGCGATCCGCACGGTCGCCGGCAGCAGCGCACTCATGTGTCCGGGGCCGCAGTTGACGCACAAGACCACGTCGGCGCCGGCGTCGGCGATCGCGCTGAGCCGTGCGGCCGTGTGGCACCGATCGGGGCGGGTCGGCAGGCACGTCACCCCCCCCCAACCCATCGCGGCCAGCTCGCGACCGATCTGCTCCGCCGGGAACGACGTGTCGGGCCGAGGATCGACGCTGATAACGGCGACGACCGGCCGCGGACTCGGCTCCGCGCCGACAGCCAAAGCGATCCGCTCCACGCTGCTCTGCACGGCCCGATTCTGTGCAACACACGCAGCCGCGCCGCCCTGCTCCATCACGGCCTGCACCCTGGCGAACTCGGCGGGTGCAACGTGCGGCAAGCGAACCATGCGCCCGGGGAATTCATAACCCACGTGCGTTGCGAAAAACCGCGCCAGGCCCGCGCCGCCCTCGGCAGGATCGACCATCACGAGCCGCCCTTCGGCGATCCAACGCGTGTAGTCGTACAGGCTCAGCGCCAGCCGCAGACGCTCGGCGCTGTCGGTACAAACGAACACCGCCGTGTGCGGCGGCAGGCGCTCCAGGTAGGCAGCAATCTCGTAGCCGGAACCCACGTCCGGCAGGGCAACGTTGCCGCCGAGATCGGTAAAATCATCTAACAGGGCAGCCGTGCTGATCGACGGCATCGACGTAGAGCCCAGCCAGCGCCGCCGGCCCTCACCATCGACGGTGCGTGCCGAGAGCAACCCGTCGCGCGCGATCTCGAAGGCGTCGGGGCGATCCGCGGCCGCGACGAGCTTCGCATCCCATTCAGGCTGCCGCTGCGCCAGTGCCACCCGGTTCGCTTCGAACCGTCGGGCGGTTTCCGCAAGCAGGGCGCTGGGGGGGGGCGACATCAGATCGGGTCGATGCGGGTCTGCGTCACCAGCGTGACGACGAGAAAGACAATCCACGCAAACCACAGCGCGCCCGAGAGGATCAGCGGCCAGGCCGGCATCGGCGGCGCGTTACCCGCCGGGACGTCGGGGTCGTTCCAGTTGATTCCGGCGCGACGACCGGTCGCTTCCGAGTCGCTCTTGGGTGTGTCGGAGTCACTCACGACATCGTCTCCCGCCGCGGGCGGCGTCTTCGCCGATGATTCCCGGCCGGGACACAAGACCCGACCGCAACGAACCGCCCGGACTTTCTGCAGCTTGGCACCGATCGCCGGCCGACGCAATCCGCGGGCTTGACTATTCCTCCGCCCGATTGAGCAGCACCACCGGAATCGTCACCACCTCCGCCGAGGGCACGGCGGTGGAGACGCGGATCGTCGCTTCGTAGCGCCCGGGCGGGACGTTACCCGCCAGCGACACGATCAGATAGCGCACGTGGTCATGCAGCTTCCGCCGCGACGGATCTTCCTCGACTTTGACGCGGGCGTCGGACGACTCCAGGCCGGACATGTCCAGCGCCACGTTCGGCCGCGCGCCTTGCAGCTTTACCACGCGGCGCGTTCCCACCGGCGTCCCGTCATCGACGAGGAGCACCAGTGGCGGCTCGACCGCAACGGCGGGCGCAACCTGCCCGTAAACCGGAATCTCGATCAGCGGCTGGTCCAGAGAATCCGTATGGAGCCGCAGCATGGCGCCGAACGGACCATCCGGCGCGTCATCGCGAACGGTCAGGTTAATGTCGTACGAACTCCCGCCGGGACGATCGGCCGTCACTTCGACGTCCAGCAGCGGCCCGGCCTCGGCCTTGCGCACCTCAAATGGACGCCCGCCCGATGATTTGATGGAAACCGGGATCAGCCGCTGGCCACGCAGTGATTGTTTGCGCGTGGTGTCTACGACGATGGGACGGTAGGACAAATCCCCCACCACTTCGCCCACCACGGGCACGGACTCCTGCGCCTCGTGCTCCCCCACCGCCAGCGTCACGATCATCGTGGTCTCTACCGACCCCAGCGGCGCCTCGTCGCTGACCGAAAGCGTAATGCGCTGGCCCGACCGACCCCGCTCGTCGAACGGCGCCACCGCCGCCGACAGCGGCGCCTCGGGCGAAAACGCAACCGACTTGATCTCCACGGGCAGGCCGATCGAGCCGGACATGAACTCCATGACGTTCGGCGACGTCGCGCCGCGCTCGACCTGCATGATGCGCAAGACGCCGGTCGGCAGCCGGCGCAGCAGCGAGACCACCTGAACGTTGAAGGTGAAGTCCGCCACCCGCAGCGCCGGATCATTCGAGGTGACGTGGATCTTTTTCGTCTGCACGCCGGCCTGAGCACGGCCGGTCGAATTGAACTCGGCCTGAATCGTCAGCGATCCGCCCGGGGGAATCACCCGCTCCTCGTCGCTGAGCCGCACGACGGTGCATCCGCAGTCGCCTTTTGCGCTGATGACGACAAGGTCCGCCTCGCCGCGGTTCTCCACGGTAAACTCGATCGGCTTAATGTCGCCTTCCTTGATCGTGCCCAGATCAAGCTGCCGTACCGGCAGATGGATGCGCGGCGCCTGAGCCTGGGCCGTGGAGGCCAGTGCCAGGCATCCGCCCACGGCGAGCCAGGCGCCGACGCAGGCGCGCCACGTGGCGCGGCGACCCGCCTGAGCCTCGCGAATATCGACCGAAACCGCGTTGTGTGCCTGCGACGTCGAAAACGCCGCGCCGGTGGAGTGTATCTGCTGCATCGTGCTCATGCTGACCTGCGTTAGAGTACCGCGGGCGACGCCTGACGACGTCCGCCCGCGCGCGGACCCGAGCGCCGCGACGGCATCGCGGCATTATATGGAGTAAGACGCACGCGATGTCCAGCCGCCGGACGCCCCTCGCGGCTGTTACGGCAGCGTGACTTCTTTGTTGTGATACCGGGATCCGCCCAGCTCGATGAGGCCCACCCGGGCGTTCTCCCCGCTGATGGCCGCGTTGGCGGCGAAGCGATATTCCACCGCCCGCGTTTCACCCGGCTTCAGCGCCGAGATCATCTGGTACTGACGCGGGCGACCCGGAACCGCGGCCGTGCCGCGCAGGTTGAGCTCGCCGTCCGTGCGATTGGTCACCACCTGGCGGATCACGATGTTCGCTCCGTCCACCATCGCCACCGCCCAGACGTCAATGTCCGCCAGCCCCAGTTCGAGCCGCACCGGCACGTCGAAGTAGTAACGGCTGCCGCAATCCGCATGGATCAAGGCGCGCACCGTGGTGGGGCCGGCCGATTCACTCGCGTCGTAGGTCAACACGACCGGCCGCGACAGCGACTGGCCCGGCATGAGCGTGAAGTTCAGTTCCGCCGGCTCGATCGTCCAGCCCGGCGGGGGGACCAGTTCCACCGTGCCGCTCAGCGCCCCCTCACCAGTGTGCGTCAGTTGGAACTGGTGCGTCTGCGGCGCGATGCTGAAGGGCACGTGCGCAGGGTCGATCCGGACCGACTGCCGCAGCGCCAGCACCCACGGTTCGATGCCCTCGACGAACAGCGGCAGCCGCGTCGCCCGCAGCACGTGCCGCCCGTCCCCGTCCCGCGGCAGATCGAAGGTGCGACCCCACACGTCCCGAACCGACCGGGCGGCGCCAAGCTGAATGTGAACCTCCGTGCCGTCCTCCGGCGCCGCCGGATCCCAGACGCCGATGACGGACGAATCGCCGTCGGTAAAGACCAGCGCCGACCCCAGCTCGCCGACCTGGATTCTGCCGTCCGGCCGGCGATCGCCGATCACGGCCGCCGTCGTGCGCAGCACGGCATACTCGGCAGCCGGCTCGATGACGTCGCCCTCATCCGTACTCAGCACGCTCCAGGGCTGATCGACAAAAACCGTCTGCGCGGCCGTGTGCCGGGCGGCGAGCAGCCGCTGCGCCCACGTCGCCAGGCGCGGATCATCGGTGCCGCGAGAGAGCACACCGGTCGGCAGGTGAACGTGCAGCCGGTTGTATCCGACGGCCGCCGCCGTCTGCACGTGCGGCGCGATCCAGTCTGTCACCACGTCCGACCCGATCGACACCGTCGCTTCGGCCGCCACCGGAGCATCGCCGGGCGCGAGCTGGGTGGTCAGCGCCACCGCAAGCGTCGGGTGGTTGATGAACGGCGTCATTTCGCGACGCAGGGCGTCGAGCGCCGCCGGCAGCCTGGGATCCTCCGCGATGACCGCGTCGCCGTCGGCGCCGAGTTGCCAGCGCGGGAAGATGTCCACCGTGGGTGCGATGTCGACCGAGAGCGACTCGCGCCAGCCCGCCGGATCGTCCGTGAGAATCTCCAGCAGCGGCCGGGGATACGCGCCGGCCGCGCGGATCATGTCGTGCGACGGACCGGCAAACACCGCCGTCAGCGAGAACCCGCTCCGCTGCAGCGTTCGCAGCGCGGTACGCCGCGACAACCCGTCCGTCAGGCCGTCGGCGCTGTAGCGCTGCCCCGTCCACAGCGGGATCTTCGCGGCGCGCACGCCGCTGAGGCGTAGCAGTTCCGCCTCGGCGTCGGCGTCGGCGCCGTCAGTGGTTGAGACCACCACGCCGAACGATGCCGCATGTCGCGTCTCGCGCCCCTCGTCCGAGGGCAGCACCACAAACGTCCGGTCACGCGACTCGATCGGTTGCCCGCCCATGCGGATCACCAGCGACGCGCGATAGAGACCGGGCGGAAGATCGTCCAGAACAAGGCGATCCGGCTGCAACCCGGGCCGCGTCTGGACCGGGACATCCACGGCCCGCACGATCCGCCCGTCCTGGTCGCGCACCGAGACGGCCGCGTCCAGCCCGAACCCGTCAAAGTCCTGAATCTGCGCGTTCAGATAGCGCGGCCGGCCGGCCGGCAGCACATTGGCGGGCGACGACGTCTCCAGCGTGATGCGCGGCAAGGCATAGACCGTGATGTCATCGAACCACGCGCTCGCGTCCAGGTCGACGGTTTCGACGAAGCGTCGCGGCCGCGGCTCGGTATTCCAAGCCTGCTCCTGCAAGACCATCGCGATCAGCCCGACGGCCAGCGCCTCGGGGGGGGGCGGCGGCAGCCGCAGGTCCAGCGGCGTCCACGCATCCTCCCCGGCGTCGCTGTCGCCGTACAGCGGCGTGCGCACGTAGGTGCCGGCGATAGGACGCATCTGATCGTCCATGAAAAAGGCCGCCAGGGCAGCGCGGGCGCGCACCAGCCCCGATGACTTGAGAAAACCCGTTACGCGATACGCGCCGCGGCTTCGAACCCGCGTCGCGTCCCCGGCATAACGACAGGCCACGTTGCGGCCGTTCGAACGCAGCACGAACGACGGCGGCGCGTCGTGGCCCACCGCAGCGTCGAAGCCGCCTTCGGCATACCTCGGAAAACCCGTCGGACGGAACGGCACCCAGAACATGGGCAGCGGCTCAAGGTTGTCCGGACGCTCGTCGAAGTCGAAATGATGAACGATCCGCGCGGTGGCGCGCGGGGTCGTCGGCCGATCCCCCGGCTCGGCACGCGGCACGGCCGCGCTCGCCAGCCAGGCCGCCATTGCTGTCAGGAAAATACCGGTCACGGATCGCCAGTTCCTCATCCCGCCCGCCCGAGCGGACGGGTTATCGGTGTATCGGCAGGCCGGGGACGCCCCGTAAGGGCGACCCGGCAGTATCCGCGCGAGCTTGCCGATAGAACCTGTGGGAAGCGGCCCGCCCGCCGCTCGATCAACCCGCCCGTTTCGCGTGCAAGGACGGAAAGAGGCGTGTCCGGCTCCTCAACACAAAACACGTTCCGCTCGGTGCGGCTGGCCGAACCGCTCATCGCCGAGTTGCTGGACCGTCTCGACGCGGCCGCCACGTCCGACGGTGCAGCCGGCCAGCGTTTCCGCTACCGGATTCACAACTGCGTAGTGAACTTGCAGCAGCCCGGCGCCGGCACGCCCGTCGCCTACCTGTGCTCCACGCGCTGTCTCAGCGACCACGAACTCTGGTTCCTCCACGGCGGGTACGTCCACGCCGGCTCCCGATGCGTCATCCAGCTCATCAGCGCCCACGGCGCGTGGGAAAACGTGCCCGCCAGGGTGGCGGCGTGTACCTACGTCCAGGGCGCCATTCACGAGGTGCGGGCGAAATTCGACCGCGCCATCGACCCCGGGACGTACTGCCCCGACGCGGTCAAGGTCAGCGTCCTGATGGTGGATGACGATCCATCGCTGCTGCGGCTGGTGGACAAGTTTCTGGACAAGCTGAACGCAGAGGTCGTCCACGCCGCGGACGGGCACGAAGCCGTCGAAAAGGCCATGGTCGGCAGCTTTGACATCGTGTTCATGGACGTGGAAATGCCGGGCCTCAACGGCCTCGACGCCACCCGCGAGCTGCGAAAGCGCGGCTACACCGGTCTGATCGTCGCGGCCACCGCCCGCACGCGACCGGAGGATCAACAGGCCTGCATCGACGCCGGGTGCGACCGGTTCATCGGCAAGCCCTACAACCGCAAAGATTTCGAAGCCGTCTTCGCCGCCGCCCGCCAGGAACCGCTCTTCAGCTCGATGGCCGACGACGCCACCATGCTCGACCTGATCAACGAGTTCGTCGCCGACCTGCCCGCCCGGATCAAGGCGCTGGAAGCCGCGTTCGACGCCGCCCGGCTCGACGAACTGGAGGGCCTGGCCCGGGCCATGAAAGGCTCCTCCGGCGGCTTCGGCTTCGACCCGATCTGCAAGGCCGCCGAAAAGCTGGAACGATCGCTCCAGCAGGCCCTCCCCGACGTCCAGATCCGCACCGACCTGACCGAACTGATCAACTTCGCCCACCTCGCCCGCCCGTCCGCCCGGCAGGGGTGAATCGCCAGTCGCCTCATACATGGCTATCGGGTGAGCCCGATCGGCTGCATCGGCCCGAAACTCATAGTTGACCCGCGGGATTGGAAACCATGCCGATCCGGGTGAGGCCCGGTGGCGCGTGTGTTGAGCGTGACTCTATCAATACCTCCGTGGGAGGTAGCGGTTGTGTTCGCGCCGGTAGCATCCCCACCTGTCCAAGTCCGTGGCTCCACGCCGAGCGGCTGGTGCGCGCTGGTCTGGGTTCGCACGGGCCTGACGCCGCGGCG
>CAZYLK010000006.1:0-69204 GCA_964648365.1 uncultured Phycisphaeraceae bacterium | reverse complement strand
GTGCCACTGCTCTTCGAGCAGTGCAGCGGTGCGATTCACGGTCGCTGACGGGTCACGGCGTTGGGTGTCTCTGCCTCTCGCGTGGTTGCACCTTCGCGGGAGTTCCCCGCGTGACGGAACTGCACTGCTCAAGAGCAGTGGCACCTGTCGTACCACTCAGGTTCGCAGCCCTGAGGCGTGGCTACCGCGGCTGGCGCGGTGAGGCTTGTGCAGGCAACGAAAAGAGATACGCAGGAAACGAGCTTGGCGGAGCGGGCTGCTCGCCGCCCGTGCGTCCGTCGCCGCCCGTGTGCCCGTCGCCGCCCGTGGCTCGGCCACGGCAGTCGGGCGTAACGGCCAGGCTGGCCGGCCTTGACGGTGGGGGGGCCGCGGAGGCGCGGGGCCGATGGATCAACGCCCGCCGCGAAACCGGACCGCCCGCATGCGTTGCGCGGGTTCGGGGCGCTTGACGTCGGATGGCGCGGTCGCTATGAATACCCTGCCCCGTCGAGAGCGGCCGGCTTCGGCCGGTCGCGGGGAAACCCGGAACTGCCGGGGCCGTAGCTCAATTGGTTAGAGTACCGGACTGTCGATCCGGTGGTTGCGGGTTCGAATCCCGTCGGCCTCGTTGACTTAACCTGCTAAGCCGCCGTCACTTACGAGAGTGGGCGGCTTTTTTGTCGCCTTGGCGGCGGCGGCGAGGGTTCCGGCGCGGCCGCGCAACCTTCCGCATCGGAGTAAGGCTTGGCGAAGCGACGGCGACAGGCGGTGCAGCAATACCACGACCGCGTCGCGGGGCGCTACGACGACTCCTACGACGACCTCTACTGGCAGTGGCACGACTCGCTGACCTGGGACCACCTCAAACCGCACGTACCGTCCCGGCACGGCGCCCAGACGGCCGATTTCGGCTGCGGCACCGGGAAGTGGGGGCTGCGGCTGCTGGGGGCGGGGTGCCGGGTCACCTTCGTCGACATTTCGATCAAGATGATCGAGCAGTCGCGGGCGAAGGTCGCCGAAGCTCCGGGCAGCGATCGGGCGTCCTTCGTGCAGGCGGACCTGGTGGATCTGTCGGCGTTGCCGGCGGACACGTTTGAACTGGCGACGGCGTTCGGCGAACCGATCGCGGCCAGTCGCGACCCGCGCGAGACGCTGCGGCAGATGCGCCGCACCCTGACGCCCGGCGGCATCCTCGTGGCGACGTTCGACAACCGCCTGGCCGCGATCGAGTTCTATCTGCAGAAAGGCGACGTCGACGCGCTCCAGCGGTTCATCCGCGACGGGCGCACCCACTGGCTGACCAACGACGTCGATGAGCAGTTCGAGATCCACACGCACGCGCCCGCCGATGTTCGCAAGCTGCTGGAATCCACCGGCTTTGAAGTCCTCGACATGATCGGCAAGACCGTGCTGCCGATGCGGCACTATCGTGCGATGCTGGCGGAGCCGTCCGCGCGGCGGGCGCTGTCGGCGGTTGAAAAGTCGCTCTGGCGCGACCCGGCCGCGATCGGACGGGCGGCGCACATCCAGGTCGCGGCGCGGCGGGCTGAGTGACGCCTGCCGCCGGCGCCGCCCCAGGTGGACGCGTGTGTCGGCCCACGCCTGCGCGGGCCGTTCCAACGCCGGCGCAACCGCCCCGTTGTTCAACATTCGCGCGCCATCGGGGAGCCGCGCCGGCAGCCGTAAGCGATCTGCCGGCGCGGCGCCCATCAGCTTCAGTCGCAGTCCGCGACCCGCTCCTCGTCCGGGCATTCGACGATACGAACCACCGGCTGACCGGACTGCCCATTGAACTTCACCTTGCCCTTGCCGCTGCGCTTGATCCGCATCGACTTCTGCTCGCCGTCCTTGTCGATCGCCAGGATCGTGCCTTCGTCCAGGGAAGACTTCACCGCGGCCTTGAGCGTGCCGCGACGGCACTTCGCCTTAAAACTGCTGATGGCCTCGCAGGATATCCCGCCGCCGTCGCTGATGTCGATCGCGTAGAGCCAGGAACGCGGGTCGCCGTCGTGCGTGGGCCACTGCGCGGTGAACGTCGGTACGTAGGCGGTTTGGCTGTCGGCGGAGATGCTCGGATGATGAACGGGGACGTGGCGGAAGTTGGGGTTCCAGCTCTCCTGCAAGTCCAGGTTGAAGCGTTCGGTGCCGTCAGACGTGTCGAACGCTTTGACGAAGCCGATGCGATCCTGATAGCCGCCGCCGGTCGTCACCAATGTGGATGAATCCGGACTCAAGCTGGGACGACCGAGCCAGGAGTCGGCCTCGCTTCGCCAGATCGTGGATTGGCTGTGCGGGTCGAACGCATGGGCCCAGCGGCCGTCACTGACGAAGTACAGCGTGTCATCCGCGCCGATCTCGATATCCGTGATGTTGGCTCGCCACGGGTCGTTCGTTTGCCAGAGAATGCTCCCGTCCTCCGGATCGAAGGCGACCAGATATCTTTCCAGGTAGCCCGGCGCATAGATGACCCCGTCGGCGCCGATGGCCGGCTCGTGCTGCTGGGCGTTGGCCGTTCCGCTGACCCAGAGCTGCTCGCCGTCCAGCGAGAACGCCCACAGCGCGTCCATGCACAGGTAGAAACGATCGACGGGTCCGCCGCGGCGCGATCGGCCAAAGACGGTATCGCCGCTGCGCATGCCCCACGCGCTGATGCGAGGATCCCCCTGGTTGGACCAATCCAATCGCCCGGAAATCGCGTCGACGCCGAACGCGCCTATCCCCGGATCAAACGAACCGTACACCCGGCCGTCCGGTCCGGCGTGGGCGGACGCCTGAACTCCCTGACTATCGAGCCGCCAGTCGATCTGGCCCTCGGGTGAGATGCGGTAGAAGCTGCCGATGCTGCCGACGTAGACGGCGCCGTCCGGACCGGCGGTGGGGGGAACGTCTGGAACCCAGTTGACCTTCCGCACCCATTTCAATCCGCCGTTGGGCGACAACGCATACACGATTCCCTCGGTCACGTTGTTGGTATGAACGTAGATCGTCCCGTCCGGCGCCAGCGCCGGCCGCCACCACATGTTGTCGCCTTCCGCCTCAAACCGCCAGCGTGCTCGGCCGTCTGAATGTCGATCGGTCACGGTCAGATCGCGTGGGTTACTCGGCTGTCCGCCCGCGGTCACGATCATGGTGGCCGGGCCGATCGGCGCCGTCTCCGGCACATAAGCGACGATGCGAGCGTCGGACCAGGTGGTTGTCCAGGCGTCGAGCCCCGCGATGGTCACGCGGCCTTCCTGCTCGCCGAACGCGGTGCCGAAGATGACGAGTCGCTGGCTGCGGGCGGGTTGAGGGGCGCTCAGTCCCGTGATCCTCGGCTGGGCCGTCGCCAGATCGGCGAATGCGAGAGCCAGACAAGCAGCGGCCGCGATTGCTCGTACGTTCATTCGTCAGACATCCTTTCCGGGCTGATGATGACCCGCGAACGAGCCCGTCGGCGTCGCGTACTTCCGGTGCTGCGGATCGCGTAAGCAACCCGGCCGGATCGACGCCGCGTCGGGCGGAGGCCGAGGGCCGTTCGGTTGTCGCGAGCAGACTCGCACACAACGCGAATCCACCCACAGTTGCCGAGCCTCGAACGCCCCTATTGCGGGGTTTCCGAGGCCACGCCCGGAAAAGGGCAAGAAGTGTGCCGCGCCGAGGACAGCCGCAGAGGAATCCGGGCACCGGTTGACATGGGCACCGGCACGCAACGGCCGGTTCGACGCCCTACGGCGGCAGTCGTTTCAGGTAGGAGCTGAGCAGCGAGTCGCTCCGGATGATGTTGAACAGCTTTGCCGCCTCCGCGCGTTCAAGGTGCTTCTCGAGGAGCTGCCCGATTCGCTTGGTGGCGGCTTCGCCCGGCGGATCGGCAGTGAACTGTGCGACTGTGTCCAGTAGCGCCTGCCGATCCTTCTCTTGTAGATCACGCACTTTTTTGCGGGCCTTATTCCACGCCTTGTCGTCCAGCCACTCGGGGCGCGGTACAAGGTTGGCGATAACCTTCGCAAGCATGCCGGGAAAGTCGGGGGCCCCCTGCTCGTACCAATCCGTCGTCGCTACACGGGAGAACAGGTTGCCGACGAGCCATCCAAACTTGCCGCGGAACTCCGGGGTGAGTCGGGCGATGCGGGCTGCGGCGAGCGCGCCGTAATGTGCAGACTTCAGCGAGATCGACAGCCGGAGCAAGGCAACCCATGCATTGGGGATGGAAGAATCGGGGTCCGGATGCAGGTAGAAAAGACCGGCCGCCTGTTCATTCTGATTGAGTAGTCGCTCCAGGAACTGCATCACCTTTGCGCGCCGGCTTGCGAGGAACACGTTTCCGTCCGCCACGCCATGAACACGCAACTCGGCAGGAAGAAAGGACTCCAAGGTGCGCACGGGCGCCAGACTGACGTACCGCACAGCGCATCGGCCCTGCTCTCGCAGCACCAGATCGCAACTCTGCGTAGTCACGGCGAACGCGACGTACTTCGCGTCTTCGTAGCCTGGGTGATGCTCGCTTAGGAGTGCGTCCAAGCGTTCCGTGCGACGCAGAATGTCACCCTGACAGACATCGTCTCCCGCAACCGGGGCGTACGTCCAGTGCATGACACAGCGCCGTCATCGTGTCGAGCCGGAGGGTGATTGAAATCTCTGCAACGTATGCACGCTGAGATCACGCTCACCACCTCGAAACTCAAAGTAGACGTCGACCAAAGTGGCGCCGTCCGTCCGGGGGGGGTTGATCGGGGTCTCGCCAACGTCCAAGCGAGTTTCGATGTCCGCCTGCCTCGGAATCGCCCCTTGGGTGCGTTCATCCACGACTCAGTCCTCCTCCAGTTCGAACAGCTTCAGGATCCCGCGTGTCTTTTCCTTGATAGCCTCGATCGGCGTATCGAGCCACGCCACCAACTCGTCTCGGTTCCCACTCTGCCGGTGAAAGTTCAGGGAGACGTCCGTATGCTCGGCATCCGTGCCTACTTGGAGCCGGATGACGCCGTCACCGAACTGAATCGTCCGCGCCAAGCTGCGATCCGAAATGGTGAACCCTCCGAGCGGCAGGGCCTCATCCAATTGTGTCGCGGTGTGTTGTAGCAGCAGTTCAGACTGCTCGTCCGCTCTGAACCTGACGTTGAAGCCAGCCGCACTGAACGGCGTTTCAGGTAAGTTGGTTATGGCCGCGCTCGCGTAGGCCATGGCCTTCTCCAGAGTTGGCCACTCCTCCTTTTGTGCTTGAACGATCAGGCTCGTGCCTTCCAAGCTGATAATCACATCCTCGAAGCACACTTGGGGTGAACCGATCCCGAATGATGCGGGGACTCGGACCGTAAACCCGCGTTCCGACTCCAGTTCGAGCACGTATCGAGCGATGCCGGACGGCGTCAGGATCGCCCGATTCCAGAACCCCACCACCACGACGTTCCAATGATACCGTGTCAATTCGACCATGGGGCGTTCTGACCATCTCCAGCGGCGGCCAGTGATTGTAGCAATCACGGGCCCGAGAAACCAGCCGACAGGCTGACTTAGCCCAGGCGATCGCAAAGCCGGTGCTTACCGATGGCGACCGCATTTTGGTTCGCCGCCAATTGGATGCCTCAGGCACTACGACAGATTCATCGTCATCAGGAACTCGTTGTTCGTGCGCACCTTCGCGAGGCGCGCCTTCATCAACTCCATCGCTTCGACCACGTTCATGTCCGACAGAACGCGGCGCAGGCGGTAGACCAGTTCCAGTTCCTTCGGGTGCATGAGCAGGTCTTCGCGACGCGTGCCGGAGGCCGGGATGTCGATGGCCGGGTAGGTACGGCGCTCGACCAGGCGGCGATCCAGGTGCAGTTCGCTGTTACCGGTTCCCTTGAACTCTTCGAAGATGACCTCGTCCATCTTGGAGCCGGTGTCGACCAGCGCCGTGCCGACGATGGTGAGCGAACCGCCTTCTTCGATGTTGCGGGCGGCGCCGAAGAATCGCTTGGGCTTCTGCAGCGCGTTGGCGTCGATACCGCCGGACAGAATCTTGCCCGAGTGCGGAATCTCAGTGTTGTAGGCACGGGCCAGTCGCGTGATGGAGTCGAGCAGAATGACCACGTCGCGGCCGTACTCGACCAGGCGGCGGGCGTTCTCGATGACCATCTCCGCCACCTGCACGTGACGTGAGGCCGGCTCGTCAAACGTCGAGCTGATGACCTGAGCCTCGGTGTTGCGCTCCATCTCGGTCACTTCTTCCGGCCGCTCGTCGATCAGCAGGATGATGACGATGCACTCCGGATGGTTGGCCGCGATGGAGTTGGCGACCTTCTGCATGAGCACGGTCTTTCCCGTGCGCGGCGGCGCCACGATGAGCATGCGCTGGCCTTTGCCGATCGGCGTGACCAGATCGACGATGCGCATGTTCAATTCTTCCGGCTTGGTTTCGAGAATGAGCCGCTCGTTCGGAAACAGCGGCGTCAGATCCTCGAAGTTGGTCTTTTCGGTGACCACGTCGGGGTCTTCGTAGTTGATGGCCTCGACGCGGAGCAGGGCGAAGTAGCGCTCGGACTCCTTGGGCGGGCGGATCTGCCCGGCAACGATGTGTCCGGTGCGCAGTCCGAAGCGTCGGATCTGCGATGGGCTGATGTAGATGTCATCCGGTCCGGGAAGGTAGTTGAACTCTTGCGAGCGCAGGAACCCGAACCCGTCGGGCAGAATCTCCAGGACGCCTTCGCCATACATCAGGCCGTCGCGGTTGATCCGCTCCTTGATGATGCGGAAGATCAGATCCTGCTTCTTAAGGCCGGTGTACTCCTCCATCCCCTCGCCCTTGGCGACGTCGTGCAGCTCGGTGACGCTCATGCGCTGGAGCTGGGTGATGTGGAGCTCGCCGCGTTTGATTTCCTCGTACTTGGCGTGGGTGTCCGGATCCTTCTTGGTCGGCGCGGCCGCCGGTTCCGCCGTGGCTGCGGGCGCGGCCGCGGCGGTCTCCCCACCATTCGACTTCGGCGCGACGTTGCCGTCGACCGGCTTGCGATTGGTGGCTTTCTTGCGTGTGGTGCGAGGCCGCTCGGTGCCCGCTTTCGCCATGGGACTTACCTCCTGAAGGTAATGGGTGGTTTGACTGATAAGAACAGGGATGACCCGATGAAGTACCGGATACTCCGGGGCAGCGCCGAGGGCGGGGCCGTCGAACTAGGAGACGGGCCGCCGCGCGAACCGGTCGAGGATGTCTTCAAGAACCTTTTCGACCAGGGCGGGCAGCGCCTCGGCGCTGGAGTTGTTGCTAACGATATAGTCGGCCTTCTTTTTCTTCTCGTCCAGTGAAATCTGGGAATTCTCCCGCCGATCCAGTTCGGCGGCGTTCCAGCCGCGAGCGGCCGCCAGTCGCGCCAACCGAACCTCTCGCGGGGCGTCGACACAGATCACGGCGTCGCAATCCCGGTCCAGCCCCGCTTCGTACAGCTTGGGGCTGTCGAGCACCACGGCGCGGATGGTGGGATCCGCCATCCAGCGCTCGATCACCTCCCCGCGTCGCCGGGCCATCCGCGGATACAGCAGCGACTCGAGCCGGCGCAGCTCGGCGGCGTCCCGAAAGACAATCCGGGCCACGGCGGCGCGATCCACGCGGCCACCCGGCGCCACGGCTTCGCCCCACCAGTCTGCAAGAGTCGCCGCCACTTCGGGAGAAGCCAGTTCCCGATGCGCCTCGCGGTCGGAGTCGATCACGCCGGCGCCGAGCGAACCCAGTACCGAGGCGACCGTCGACTTTCCCGCGCCGATGCTGCCGACCAGTCCGATGATCGGTTTATCGCGCATCGAGCCGGGCGATCGCTGCTGTCGGACCGTGATCGTTTCTCCGCTGGGCTTGTCCGACGCCATCGAGCATCGGACGCAGCATCGAGTCGAGGATAGTTCCGCGTGGCATCGACCTGATACACCCGCAAGTTCCCTCGAACCGCGAGCGGCCGGCGAAAGGCTGCGTCAGCGTAGCATCGAATGCCTCAACGATCAACGACGGTGATCGGCTTCGACGGCGGTATAGACCGCCGGGAGGCGACATGCGTGGCTCGTTTTCCCCATCGGTCGACGAACCCGCGCGATGATCCCCGGTGAGAATGCCCTCCGAAACTCGGAGAACACCGACGGCGTCGGAGTATAACCGTCTCCACGTGACCTGTCACGCCCCACCGCCCGCTTTTTTTGCTGCGGGCGTTCTGCCGCCGCACCGCGATTTTACGCGACGAAGCGGCGCACGACGACCGTGTCATTCTGCCCACCGAACCCGAAGCTGTTGGACAGCACCACGTTCACGTTCGCCTTCCGCGCCTGGTTGGGAACGTAATCCAGCCCGCAGTTCGGATCGGGCGTCTGGTAATTGATGGTTGGCGGCAGCACGCCGTCGCGAATCGCCAGGACACACGTAATCACTTCCACGACGCCTGCCGCTGCGATCAGATGCCCCATCATGCTCTTGATGCTGCTGACCGGCACCTTCGGCGCCCGCGTGCCGAACAGCTTGCGGATGGCGAGCGTTTCGATCGTGTCGTTCTCGGCCGTGCCGGTGCCGTGCGCAGAAATATAGTCGATGTCGCCCACGCCGACGCCGGCGCTTTCCATCGCCAGTCGCATCGCGGCGATCGCGCCACGACCCTCGTCGTGGATGTCCGTAATCCGGAACGCGTCGGCCGTCGAGCCGTAACCGGCGATCTCCGCCTTCACCTCCGCGCCGCGATTGCGGGCGTGCTCGAGCGACTCAAGGATGATGATCCCCGACCCCTCGCCGAGGACGAACCCGTCTCGATTGCGATCGAACGGGCGCGACGCCCGTTGTGGATTCTCGTTGTGGGTGGACAGCGCGGTCAGGCGGTTGAAGCCGGTGACGCCCAGCGGGTGGATCATGCTGTGCGTGCCGCCGGTGATGACGACGTCGGCGTCTCCGCGGCGGATCATCTGTGCGGCCTCGCCGATGGCCTGCGTGCTGGCGGCGCAGGCGGTGAGCGTGTTGAAGTTTGGCCCGCGGGCGTCGAAACGCACCGCCAGGTGGCTCGCCGGCAGGTTCGGCTCCTGCTCCATCTCGCGGGTTGCGTTCAAAATGAACATCGCCCGCTTCGCCCAGCGGGCCGCGTCGAGCGGAATCGCCTGGCCGTCGTCGTCGCGACAGGCCGTCAATGCCGCATCAACGAAGTTGTCAAAGTCAATAGCGCCTTCACCGCCACCCAGGTAGAGCCCGACACGGGTCGGATCGACCGCCGCGATGCCGGCGAGTCCCGCGTCGCGCCAGGCGAGGTCTGCCGCGGCCAGGGCGAACTGTGTATTACGATTGGCGTCGGCGTGCCGCTTCCATGCGTCGCCGATGAACTGCTGCGGATCGAAGTCCTTCACCTGGGCGGAGAAGGTGGTCGGGTAGGTGGCGGCATCGAACAGCGCCGTGGGCGCGACGCCGCTGTCGCCTGCGAGCAGCCGCTTCCACACGGATTCGATGTCGTGTCCGAGCGGTGTGATCCAGCCCATGCCGGTGATGACGATGCGTCGCTCCATCGGGGGTCTCACTCCTCGAACTTGCGCACAACCAGGGCGGCGTTCTGCGATCCGCTCAGCGCGAACGCGGTGGTGACGGCGTACTCCGCATTGGCGTCGGCGGGATCGTCCTGCACGAAGCGGAAGGCGCACTCGGCGGCGAGCCGCTCCGTGTTGGCGGATGGCGGAACGGTATTGCGGTAGAGGGCAAGGACCGCGGTCGCAAAGTCGATCGCGCCGCTGCCGGCGCCGTTGACGCCGATCAGCCCCTTGGTGGCAACGGCGCGCATCTGCTCCAGATGTGCCGCGAACACGGCGTTCCACCCGGCGGATTCCGACGCATCGTGAGCCGGAATGCCGCAGCCGAACGGCACGGCCAGACCCACGTCGGCGGCCGCGATGTCGGCGTCGCGCAGTGCGTTCTCCAATGCCAGGCGCACGGGGGCGCCGGTCGGGTCGGGTGCGCGCCAGTCATGGGTATTGCTGGCGGCTCCGAATCCGACAACCTCGGCATAAATGCGGGCGCCACGGCCACGGGCGTGATCGAGCGACTCCAGGATCACCAGCCCGCCCCCTTCAGAGGCGACGGTGCCGCGGCTGTCCGCGCCGAAGGGGCGGCAGGCGCCCTGAGGATTGTCGTTGTCGTCGGTGGTCAGCCGCTCGAACAGCAGCGGGCGGGCCAGCGCCATGGGGTTCATCTTGCTTTCGGCGCCGCCGCAGATGACCACGTCGGCCGCGCCTCGGGAGATGGTCCGAAACGCTTCGCCGATGGCCAGATGGCTGGAGGCCTCGCCGCAAGTGATCGTGTTCGACGGCGCCTGCGCGTCATGCACGATCGTCACGTGACACGCCAGCATGTTCGGCAGAAACTTGAGCAGCCACAGCGGCGTCAGGTTCGCCATGCCTTCGCGCCCCCAGCGGGCGTGGCTGAAGGTTCCCGTTTCGGGGTCTGCGGCCGTGGACAGCGCGCCGGCGAGTTCGGGCAGGTCGGCGCAGATCAGCCCGGCGCCGATGTTGGCGCCGAAACGGGTCGGATCGACGTTCGACGGTCCCTTGGCCTCGCCCCGGGCGATCAGGCAGGCGGTGTTCAGCCCCGCGTCGAGCGCCGCCTGATGGGCGCAGACGACCGCGATGCGCGTATCGTCCGACATGACCTTGTTGTTCTTGCGGTAGGTCTTGGGGATGAAGTCGCCCATGCTGTGGGACGGCAGCACACCGCCGATGCGGGCGGCCATCTGCGACGGATCGAACGCCGTGATCGTCGCGATGCCGCACTGCCTGCGCAGCAGCGCCTCCCAATAGGCTTCCGCGCCGATCCCGATCGGCGTCGCCGGCCCGATGCCCGTCACCACGACCCGGCGTTCGCTTTTCATGGCGACTTCTCCTCCGCGTCGGCGGCGAACTGCACCGTGGTGCGGAACAGCCGCATGAACTGCTCGGTAAAGACGAAGTTGTGCGCCGGCAGGCCCTTCACGGGCGCATTCGACCCGACGTGCGAAAAGAGCAGGTCGACCGTGCCGGCCGGTTCGCCGTTAATGCGGACCACCCCGGTCGACGACGCTGCATGTTCGTCCACCGTCGCCAGCTCGGCCTCGTAACGAATCTGGTCGCCGGGCACCGCATAGCTGGAAAAGGACGCCGACCGGATCTTCGCCAGGATGACGTTTTCGCGGAATCCGCGCGCCTCGCCGGCCAGGATTCCCGCGGTCTGGGCCATGCCTTCGATCATCAGCGCCGGCGGCATGACCGGCCAGGCGGGGAAGTGGTCGTGCAGGTGCTCTTCCGCCAGGGTGACGTTCTTGATCGCCACGGCCCGGCGGCCGGAACTGAACTCCACGAATCGGTCAATCCACATCCACCGCATGACTGCCTCGGCCTACGCGGCCGCGCCTTCCGCGAGCTTGGCGTTGACGAAGTTGACGATGGTCGAAACCGTAAACAGGTTGGGAATCTCAGACACCTGCGCGGAGGTTCCGAACGCCCCGAAGTCCGCGTGCGGCATCGCCGCCTTGAGCTTCTCCAGACCCGCCGGCGTGAGCGTTTCGCCGTCGACGTAGTCCGGGTTGTTCAGGATGTCGTCGGGGAACAGCTCGTTCTTCTGGATCTTGATCCCGAAGGTCTTTTCCAGGCGGAAGACGATATCGAGATAGTCGATGCTTTCCGCGCCCAGGTCCGCCTCGAGCTTGGCGTCTTCCGTGACTTCGTCCTCGTCGACGCCGAGTGCGTCGACAAGGACGTCCCGGACCTTGGTAAACAAATCCTCGCGGGTTGGCGGCATCAGATCAGACCTCCACTCACTTGCGCTTGACCGGCCGTGTGTCATTCGTCGGTACGTCGGGCGGCCGGAGCTTCCAGGCCGGACCGCAGGGCGCTGAAGCGACGGCGGGCGTCGGCGATCAGCTCGCGATCCACCTGGGCCCATTGCGGCCCCCGCTGCGCCAACGAGAAATGCCGCAGCCCGAACCTGGCTTTGACCACTTCCACGCCGTTGGACGTGCCGGAACCGGCGAACGAACTGTGGTCCTCGTCCATGTCGCGGCAGACCACGTCCACCTCCAGGGTATCCCCCGGCATTACGAAGCTCTTGTATGTAACGTTTTTGGCTTCCGCCAGCAAGACGACGCTGTGCCGGAAGTCCCGCGACGCATGGACCAGCCACCGCGCGGCCTCCGCCAGCGCCTCCAGCATGAACACGCCCGGCAGCACCGGAAACGTGGGAAAGTGATCCTGGAGGTACTCCTCGGACGCGCTGACCGCCTTCCGCGCGCGGATGGACGCGCCTGGCTCCAGGGCTACGATCCGGTCGAGAAGGGCGAACTTCATGATCGCACTACCAGGACCAGTCGGACGACAGACCGCCGCGGCGCGGACGCTTCTTCTGCGGTCGATGTGCGTGGTCCGCCTCAGCCGCGGCCGGCTCCGGCGCCGGGGCCGCCGTGACCGCCTTGATCGACAGCGCGATCCGCCGCTTGCCCGCGTCAACGTCCAGCACGCGCGTTTCCACGGTCTGCCCGACCTGAACCACGTCGGCACAGGTGCGGACGCGCTGGTCCGACATCTCCGAAATGTGAATCATCCCCTCGACGCCCGGCGCCAACTCGACGAATGCGCCGAAATCCGCCAGCCGCGTCACTTTGCCGGTGACAAGCTGGCCCTTCTCGAAGCCCTCCAGCACGCCGCTCCACGGATCGGCCGTCGCCTGCTTCATGCTCAGCGCCAGCCGCCGCTTCTCCGGCTCCACCCGGATGACGACCACCGGCACGACCTGCCCCACGCTGACGGCGTCCGCCGGCGTGTTGACCCGCCCCCAGCTCATCTCGCTGACCGGGATCAGCCCGTCCACCCCAGGCTCCAGTTCCGCGAAGGCGCCGAAATCGGCCACCCGCATTACGCGGGCGGACAGCGCCGTCCCGACCGGATAGCGGTCTTCCACGCCCGTCCACGGGTCCGGCGCGACCTGCTTGAGGCCCAGGGATATGCGATCGCGCTCGACGTCTATCTTGAGGATCTTGACCTCGACCTCCTGGCCGGGCGTGACGACGTCGGAGACGCGCCGCACCGGCGTCCAGCTCAGATCGCTGATGTGGATCAGGCCGTCCACGCCGCCGATGTCCACGAAGGCGCCGAAGTCGGTCAGGTTGCCGACGACGCCCTTGCGGATCTGGCCTTCCGCCAGTTCCGCCCGGACCTTCTCGGCCTGCTCCGCGCGCTCCTTTTCCAGCACCTTGCGGCGGCTGAGCGTGACGTTCTTCGAACGCCGGTCCACCTCCAGCACTTCGCAGCGGACGCTTTGCCCGATGTAGACCGAGATGTCCTTGACGTGGCCGATCTCGACGTGCGACGCGGGCAGAAACGCGCGGATGCCTTTCAGGTCGACCTCCAGCCCGCCCTTGTTCATGCCGCTGATGCGGCCTTCGACCAGCATGCCCGGGTTGAGCGTCGTCCAGGTCGCCCGCTGCACCGCGCCCTGTCGGGTGCAGATGACCAGGTCGTTCTCGCGGTCGTAGCGCTCGACCAGCACGTCCACGCGGCGGCCGACGTCGACGGCCTCGTTCTTGCCGAACTGGTGCCGCGGCATGACGCCCTGGAGCTTGTCGCCGAACTGGAGGAACACGTCCTCGCCGACCACGCCGACCACGGTGCCGGTCGTTTCGGTGCCCGGCTCGGTGGGGTCGCCGCGTCGGGCCGCGGCGGGCACGCCGCCGCCCAGTTCCGCCAGGTCGTCGGCGGACATCTGAGCCATGGCCTCGGCGACTTCGCGATCGATGTCGGCCGCGCCGCCGTCGTCAGCGGGTGCGGGCGGCTCGGGGTGCGACTCGCCGTGGTGGGGCGGGTAGGTCGGCCCGGACGTTGCGGCGTCGCGCGGCGACGAACCCGACGGTGGTAGATCACTCATGCTATTGCCTTTGCCAGTGGAGCCGGGGTCGCCGCGCCGAAGGCCGGCGGCGCAGTGCGGCGTCGATACGAGTGCCGTGAATGGATTAAACCCCCCGGTCGGGTCCGTTCGGCGCCGGACGCCAGGACTGCAACACCTTGTGAAATCAACGGATAGATCGCATATCGCGAGGTGCGGACCGGCCGCGCACGCTTCATGGCTCCTGCCTGCCTTAATCGTGCATAACTAGCCGAGGGAGGCATGCAAGTCAAATTTCCCGCGCGGGCTGATTCCAGCGGACTGGTGCCACGAACAATAGGCGTGACGAACGGGCCAAAAAAAGTCTTCCCTTTTTTTCCTTGACACGTGCATGGCGATCGGGTAGCGTCCAAAGTGGTTCAGTGGCGGACCCTGCTCGGTACGTCGCGCGGCTGCCCGGTCGCGCGAATGGCGGTGTTCTCAGAGAGGAATCAACCCATGTCGGCCTCCGACCTCCGACCTCCGACCTCCGACCTCCGACCTCCGACCTCCGAGGGACGAGTAGCGCGTTCTGACCGCCGCTCGACTCGCTTCGCGCCATCGATCATGCGAATCGTCGCGGTTTCGGCCGCGCTTGCTGCGCCGGTGCTCGCGGGAACGCTTTACGTCTGGTCGGGCGCCAGCGCTTTGAACGGCAACCGGACCAACGACGACAACTGGCTCGGCTCGGGCTATCCCGGACAGGGGGGCGCTACCGCAGACAGCGTTATTCTGGATGACCAGTCGCCCACGCCGCTGATGGTCCAGGACACGGGGGCTTTGACCGTCGCGTCGCTCTTCATCGGAGACGGGCACGGCATCCAACTCGACTATGACATTGTCGTAACGACCGGGTCGGATGGTGGGGTGCTGGAAATCGAAGGCACGCCGTCGACGGGTCTGACGACCGTACAGAGCAGTACGGCGAACCGCAAGATTCAGGCCCAGTGGATTCTGGTGAATTCGGAATCGCCTACGGAAATCACCACTGACGACAATACCCGGATTACTACGGAAAACTGATCGCTATCCTTCCTTATTTGTGTGCGGAGGGCTTCGAGATGGATCGACGACGAATGTGGCGGTCTTGCGTCGCCGGATCGCTGCTGTGCGCCGGCGCGTATGCGACGGATTACACGTGGACGGCCGGAGGCAGCGACGACAATTGGACAAACGCGGACAACTGGGACAACGCCGGTTATCCTGGGCAGTACGGCAATAGCGATACAGTCACGATTCCGGGGTCCGCGTCGTATCCGATATTTGACGCCGCGGAAGTGACAATCGCGTCGCTGACGATTTCCGCCTATTCATCCGGCGAGGACGAACTCATCTTCGAGTCTGTGTCCAGCGGATCCCGCGTGCTTAAGATCACGGCCCGCGACGGACTCTCCCTCTCTGGGGGGAGCAACACCTCCATCAAGCTCCAGCAGAACTCGCAATTGTGGTTGCTGGGCGGCGGGATTGCCACCGTGGCCGGAGAAATGACCTTTGCGGTTGGGACCGGGGCGAGCGCGCCGCGTCTGGTCGTCGGCGAGGGAAACACGGTGTCAATAGAGGGCGGCGGCACGCTGCTGGCGGACACGGAGGCGGTGGTCACTGGAGAAGTGGCCGCGCAGGATGATACCCCCGAGACGCTGGTGATCGCAGACACCGTCAGTGTCAAGGGGTCATTTACCTTCGATACGATCCTCTTCGCGCATGGTCCCATGTACACGAGCAAGAACGAGAGCGCTCGCGGAACGATCCGGCTGACCTGCCACCCGAAGAGTGGCGCCGGGCTGATCAGCGTCGACGGCGGCACCGCCCAGGATCCGTCCTTGTTTATCGTCGACTGCGCCTTCGCGGGATGGGGTGACCTGCTTGTCGGTCCCTACGGCAAACTTCAGGTCAATCGCCACCATGTGATGGTTCATCACCCGTACTCTTCCGAGGGAAACGGGGCAGGTGATCTTAAGCTCAAGCGCGGCGGCAAGTTGGGGGTCACCGCCGGCATCTACTTTGAAGCAGATCATAGTACGATGCTTGACTGCCCCGACAATAGTTAGCGCGACGATTGACGGTCTGTATGTGGCGGAGCCGATTATGAGACGATGCGATCGCAGACATGTGCTTCTTGTGGCCGGCACGGCCCTGGCGGGGCAGTCCGTAATGGCAGCCGTGATTCATTGGAACGGCGACGGCGGAAACAAGAACTGGAGCAATGGCGACAACTGGGTTGAGGACGCCCCCCCGGGGGCGAACGACTCAGCCGTAATCGACGACGTCAACCCGGAAGAGACGGTGAAGCTCGACTCCGACGACGTGACCGTCATCAGCCTGTTCATCGGCGACGGACACAAGCTTGATCTGAACGGGTATACCCTGACCTGTGGCGAGGCCCGTTTCGAGGGCAGCGTCAAGCTCAAGGGGGAAGGCGCTAACGCCTACATCAGGTCCACGTACGTCGTCGTCAATTCGCGCACCGAAGACACGCTCATCGAGCATCTGGAAACGCCGTCCGGCGATAACGCGCTCGATACGCTGGGCGACTGAGTGGTATGTCGGAAGCGACGCAGTGGCAGGAGGTATGCCATTATGCTTGGACGGGGCACTATAGTTGTGGTGTTGATGCTCGCTGTTGCAACCGCAGCGGGGGACGGGCCATGCCCACACTTGGAATACGGCTGGAGCGCCCCCGCCGGCGGGTCGGGGTTCGACGCCGCCTACTCGATCGCGGTCGACGAGGACGGAAACAGTTACTCGGTGGGCATCTTCACAGGTAAGGTGGACTTTGATCCCGGCCCGGAAAAGCAGGTTCGCAAAGCGCCCCATGAGTTCGGCGGCTCCTTTCTCTCCAGCCTGTCGCCGGACGGGCGCCACCGTTGGACTGCATCTGCCGGCGGCCGCGACGGCCACGCCTCGGCTCACGGCGTGTCGGTTCAAGGTGGCGTGGTAGCCATCATCGGGCCGTTCCTCGGCAAAGTGGACTTTGATCCCGGTCCGTCGCGGGACACCCGACGTTCACCGTCGGGTGACATGTTCCTGACGACTTTCAAGACGAACGGCGACTACCGGTGGACCGTGACCGTAGGAGGCCCCTCTACGGAATTTGGCAGGGATGTCGTCATAGATCACACTGGGGACATCATCTGTGTCGGCTCTTTCAACGAGACCGTGGACTTCGATCCCGGGCGCGGCCGGGAAAAGCTGCGGGCGAACGGAGAGTCTGACGCATTCGTCGTCAAGTACACTTCGCGCGGAGATTTCCTCTGGGCTCGAAGCTGGGGCGGCGCGGAAACTGATGTTCCATACAGCGTGACGACTGCGCCGAATGGCGATGTCATCGTCGGGGGCCACTTCCGGGAGACGGTCGACTTCGACCCGCGGGGAACGGGAGACGTGCGGCAGTCTCACGGCGAGAGCGACCTGTTCGTGACTAGGCTCAGTGCCGAGGGGGACTACCTGTGGACGTATACGGCAGGAGGCGCTGACGATCTCGACCATGCACTGGATGTCGTCGCCGGTGACGACAACAACATCTACGTCACAGGTTCCTTTGAACAGACTGTCGACTTCGACGAGTTCGGCCAAGGTGACGTGCGGCGGTCGGCGGGGTTCTCGGACATCTTCCTCATCAGCCTGACTGACGATGGTGACTATCGCTGGGGCGTCACAGTCGGCGGGCCGAGCATCGATTTCGGCTGGACGATCGCGCTCGACGGCTCCCTCCTGATTGCAGGTGGTTTCAGCAAGGATGTGGACTTCGATCCCGGCGAGCGTGAAGACGTGCGCACGTCGTCGGGGGTGTGGGACGCTTTCGTCGCGCGCTACCTGCTCGACGGCAGCTACGCAGGCGCGCGAACCTTCGGCGGCGAATTGTCGGATGCCGCCCGGGGGCTGGCGGTCGACCGCGATGGCAACGTGCTCGTGGCCGGCGAGTTCGAGTCCTTGAGTATGGACTTCGATCCTGGCATCGGCATCGACCCGGGTGATTCCAATGGTCAGGACGACGCCTACGTGGTCAAGCTCTTCTGCGGCTCCTGCGAAGCCATCGAGCGGCACGATCTCTCTCTCAGGAAGGACAAACTCTTTTCGCGAGTGTGGGCGCTGGCGCCGCGCGGGCGCGTGACCGTCGAGTGCGAGTCGCGCCAGGGCCTACTCCGAAAAACTGGCGCCGTCCGGGGGGACTTTGTTGCAGACATCAGGTTCAAGGATGCCCGTAAGGGTGACTATGAATGCCACGTCGCCAAAGTCGAGGCTGCCGACGGGCAGCGGCTTTGTTCGCAGCCTTCAGGAGTTCGCAATATCAGCATCGACTGAAGGAATGGCCACTGACTTCGAAGTCGAACGGGACTGGAGGTGCGATATCATGCACGGACGGCGCAGTGTGGTTGTGGTTTTGACGCTTGCCGTCGCGGCTGCGGCGGTTGCACGCCCTACTGACGGGGGGGCAGTTCCCACCGCGGGCGCTGCGACCGGCGACGGCCCGTGCGCGCACCTGGAATACGGTTGGAGCGCTCCGGCGGGCGGGGAAGGGTTCGACGCGGCGAGGGCTATCGCTGTTGACGACGCGGGGAACAGTTACTCCGCAGGTGACTTTACCGGGAAGGTGGACTTTGATCCCGGCCCGGAAAAGCAGATTCGCAAGGCGCCGCATGAGTTCGGCGGCTCCTTCGTTTCCAGTTTCTCACCCGCCGGCGTCCACCGATGGACGGCTTCCGCCGGGGGCGGGCGCGGCTACGCCGGGGCCCATGGTGTTTTCGAGCGGGATGGGCGCGTCGCGGTGATGGGCAGTTTTGGCGGCAAGGTGGACTTTGATCCGACGAAGTCGCGAGACAGCCGCCGGTCGGCGACCGACGAGAGCGATTTCTTCCTGACGGTGTTCGACACGGATGGCTCTTATCGGTGGACCGTGACGGCCGGCGGCTCGTTGAACGAGTTCGGCACGGACGTAGTCATCGACCCGATGGGGGATATCATTTGCGTAGGATGGTTTCGAGAGACGGTGGACTTCGACCCCGGGCGCGCGCGGGAGAAGCTCACCTCTAACGGCGCAACCGACGTATTTGTGGCCAAGTATTCGTCCCGCGGCGACTTTCTGTGGGCTCGCGCCTGGGGCGGCGCGGAGACCGATGTTCCACTTTGCGTGACGGCGAACGGGGAAGGCGACATCCTTGTCGCAGGGCGTTTCCGTCGGACCGTCGATTTCGACCCGACCGGAAAAGGAGATGTTCGCCACTCTCATGGTGAAAGCGATCTGTTTGTGACCACGCTCAGTGCCGACGGGGATTACCGCTGGACGTATACGGCTGGGGGGTTAGAGGATCTGGATCACGCCTGGGATGTGGTTGTTGGTGACGATGACACGGTGTACGTGACCGGAGCCTTTGTCGACATAGTGGACTTCGACGAATTCGGCCGGGGCGACCTGCGGCGGTCGGCCGGGTTCTCGGATATGTTTCTTATCAGTCTTGCGGCGAACGGAACCTACCGCTGGGCCGTCACGGTTGGCGGTCAGGGCATCGACTCCGGCCTGACGATCGGCTTCGATGGCTCACTGATCTTGGGGGGCAACTTCCAGAACGCCGTGGACTTCGACCCGGACGACGGCGAGGACGTGCGGGCATCCGCAGGTGGTTTTGACGCCTACGTTGCCCGCTATGGCCTCGACGGAAGATACCTGGATGCCCGTACGTGGGGCGGAGAACTGAGCGACCATGCGAGGAGGCTCGCGATAGATACTAGCAAGAGTGTCCTTATTGCGGGTGACTTCCTGTCTCTGAACATGGACTTCGACCCAAGTATCGGCGTGGACGCCGGCCGCTCTAACGGGCAGCATGACGCCTATCTGATCAAGCTGTACTGCGGCGCGTGCGAAGCTGTGCAACGCCACGATCTGTCAGTGCGCAAGGGCAAGCTCAGATCGACCGTGTGGGCGATGGTGCCGCAAGGGCGCGTGACCGTGCGGTGCGACGGTCGCCGTGACTCCGTGCGAAAGTCCGCCACGGTCGGGGACGACCTGTTTGCACGCCTCAATTTCAAGGCGCTGCCGAAGGGCAACTATGAATGCCACGTCGCCAAGGTGGAAGACAGCAATGGTCGGCGCTTATGTTCTGAGCCCTCAGGGAAACGCACAGTTTTTGTAGATTGATCCCACGCGAACTTGATCTCAAGCTGTAACGGAATTGGAGAAGCCGTATGTCCTGCAAGAAGAGCATGATCATTGCAGTCCTTGCGTTGTCGTTCAACGTTGCGTCAGGGGCAGATTACACTTGGAATGGTGCGGGTACCGCTTGGGAGAGTGCCAGTAACTGGGACTCAGCCGGAGGCGGATACCCCGACGATAGTGAGGACACGGCGACGATTCCGCATCTGGTGGGGGCCCACTATCCGATTCTCGGTGATAACGTGACCATCAAATCGCTTACGCTGGGCAACAACGGCGTCGGCGCGGGCGCCGAACTCTCCCTCGCGGCCGACTTGACGATCGCAGGCAAGAGCGCCCTTTCGGTCGCGGAGTTCGCCCGCATCGACCTGGGGAACGATCGCCTCGTGCTCACGGGCGGCGGCCTGATTGAACTGGACGGCGTGATCGAGGACGGCCACATCGACTTTGCCGGGGGTCACACGTACGAAACCATCGGGACGGGTACGCTCCTCGGCGCGAACTTCGTGATGGAGCTGACACCCTCTCTCTATCCCAGCGCCGAGACGCTCATTCTCGGCAGCGGCAACGCCATCCGCGGTTCGGTCACGATCCGGGTCGCCCTGGTCAACAACGGCCTCGTCGACCCCAACGATACGATCAGCGCCGGCACGCAGGTTGGCGACACGATTACGCTCACCTGCGCCCCGAAGATCGGCTCCGGGCACTGGAGCGTGACCTGCGACGACTGTGCCGACCCCGAGGACTCCAACACGCTCGTGGTCGACGCCCCGGTCGTGGGGACGGGGAACCTGACGGTGGGGAGCTACGGGTTCCTCGACGTGAACCGGCTGATGTCCCTGCTCGGGGACTACAACCAGTCGGGCGACTACGCCCGGGTGAGCGTGGCGGCGAACACCGTCTTCGACGTCGACCGGTTCTCCTGCATCGCCTGCCCGGAGTGATTCCGCCCGCGGCGGTCGATGCAGCGCCCGCTTCCCCTCCGTGAGATCGGCACGGGCTTGCGCATGCTCCGCGGGCGGCGGCGCTCGCCCGCGAACCGGCGGACGGCGGCGGCCCCGCCCCCCGGGCCGTGAGCTTCTCGAATTGGGTTGTTAGGTTGATGTTCCCCCGATGCCTGCCTCGGCGCCCGGCACGGGGTATCGCCGTCGTCGTCGGCCGCGGGCGCGGGCGTCGTGGCGCGGTGGGTGCGTGATGGGGCGAGCAGGCCGGCGGCCCTCGTGGTGCGGCCTCTCCACGGGCGGATGTTCGACCTCCAGGCCGTGGGCAAGTCCTGCAGCGGGTCATCACGGGCAGGATGCCCGTGCCACGCGCGCCGGTCGGCTCTCTATGCTCGCCGGCGCGGGCGGTCGCCGCCGTCGTCGTCGGCCGCGGGCGCGGGCGTCGTGGCGCGGTCGCGTCAGGACAACTACGGTTGACAGGTCTCTTGGGGCAGTCGTATAACGGGCCGGCTACGCAGACCCGCGGGGGGATTTCGCGCGGTGCGAAAACAGACGATGGCTCCCCGCTCCGCTTGGTGGCAGTAGATGCTTTGACACGCCTTCCGACCCGTGCGAGACGGGACGGGCTCGGTTTGTTCGACCTGATGGAGTACGAGAACCATGACTGATTCTCAAGGTGTCCCCCTTTACGGGCGCGCCATTCGAGGTCTGGCCCTTGCGTCGGTGGTGACCGCCCTGGTGGTGGCCGGCGCGTGCATTCCGGTGCAGCCAGGCGGCAACGATAACGAGGGGTCTGCGAACGACAACGTCGAGACCGTCGATGAGCTGAAGTCGAAAAGTGCCATCCTCAATCTTCAATCCAACTTTTCGATTTCCGGCGCCGACGCCGTCTCCCTGCTCTACACCGTTGACGGGCAGCCGACCAGCATCGACGCTTATTACGTGCCCGTGGCGGATACCACGCCCGGCGCCGCGCCGATCGGGCCTGAAGCGGTGTTCGAGCAGAACCTGCCTCCGGGCATCAACATGGCGGTGGACTTCCCGGTGGCCGAGCGCTCCGCGGGCAACTACCGCCTCGGTCTGACCGTCACCCTCGGGAACGAGTCGTTCAAGATCACCACGACCGGCCTGGTCGTCGTCGAGGATCCGCCGGACCCGATCTTCCTGGAGCCGGTTGCGGACCTTTCGATCGAGCCGGGCGAGCAGGTCAGCGTCACCTTCGACTGTCGCAAGGTGCCGGAAAACGTGCAGTGGCGGCTCTTCGCTGTCCGTTACGATGCCCGCGACAGCGACAGCGACGGCGTCGCAAACGGCATCGACAATTGTCCCTCGACCTCGCCCAACGAGCGTGAATCCGTCGACGCCAACGGCTGTGGGCCTACCCAGGACGCGACCGACTACGACGCCGACGGCATCGGCAACAGTGCGGACACCTGTCCCGGCACCGAACCGAATACCGACGTGGATACGGCCGGCTGCTCGGAGGAGCAGCGCGGCGTGCAGATCGCCGTCGGCAGCGGCAACGTCGGCCGCGTCGTCTGGCGCACCGACAACGTCACGCCGGCCACCTACCGGCTCGGCGTGTCCGCGACCGATACGGGTAACTCCATCGCCGGCACCGTGGCCGCCGGAAAGTCGAACCGCGTTGTGACCCGGTTCACCGATGCGATCATTACGGTTCAGCAGCCGCCGCCGGCGCCGAAGCCGCCGACCCTCGTGTTCACGGCGCCCAGCGCCGACGTTCGCACCTTCCTGACGGAGATCGTCACAACGACGTTTGCCGCGACCATTCGGGAGGATGGCGCGGAGGGTTCGGTCAGCATCTTCCTCGACGTGGACACCACGCCGAACAACGGTAATGAAGACTTCCTCCTGATCGGGGCCGATCCGGCGACGGTGTCGCTGCAGATCAGCACCGAAGACATCGCCGAGGGCACCTACGCCATCGGCGGCACCGTGGTGGACAATATCAACGATCCGGTCAGCGCGTACGCCGCCGGCCGCCTGATCGTCGTCAAGACGCCCACACTGGAAGTGCTCGCGCCCAACCTCGGCGTCACGGTGCAGCCGGGCGCGGAGGTCGACGTCGAGTGGGATACCAACGTCCCGCCGACGGCGGGCACGGTGGACGTGTTCTATCAGCGCATGGATGCCGACGGCGGGCTGGTCGAGGGTGAGATCGAGATCCTGCCGCCGTCGTCGACCGACGTCCGCAGCACGGTCTTCTCGCAGGACACGTCCGGCATCTACCAGGTCTTCGTCCGCATCCGGTTCAACGATCCGGACGTGGCGGAACTGCTGGTTCCTGCGCCCACGACGGTTCACGTGTCCGGCCTGCCGGCGATCATCTGGGCGGGGGCGCCGGGCGTGGGCCTGCGCGGCATCTCCGCGGCGATCTTCGAGGGCGTCAACGTCGAAGACAACGCGGGCACGTCGTTCGCGTCGCCTGGCGACCTGGACGGCGACGGCCGCGACGAGTTCGCGGTCCTCTCGCGCTACGGCAAGCCGTTTTTCATCAACCCGACCGGCATCGGACCGGGCGAGGCCTATATGGTGTACGGCCGCAGCACGCGGTACTCGGGCATCTACAACCTGAACTCGATCGGCACGTCCCTGCTGAAGGGCGTTTCCTTCTCCGGCATCCGCACGCCGGAAGGCAGCAACGAGACGGACGGCATGACCTTCGTCATCCCGCTGCCGGACGTGGACGGAGACGGCATTGCGGAGCTGGCCTTCGGCTTCCCGAACACGGCGTCCCGCGGGCATAACATCAGTCCGTTCCAGGATGGCGTGATTGACCCGGATTTCCTCTGCACGCTGGAGGAGGAGGATCAGTTCCTGCGCGGCGGTCTGGTGATCGTCAGCAGCAAGAACCGGATTCTGGGCGAACCGCAGTCGGGCGGCGCCCCTGTGATTCACCTGGATCTGGTCGGACAGCTTTTCACCAGCAGCGTCGCCTACGGCGGTTACGAGGAGCTTGCCTTCGCGGATAACTTCTCGGTCGACCCGGAGACCGGCGAGTGCGTGGGTAGCTGCGTGATGCCGAACACGGACGGCGCGCTGGACAGCCTGACCGTGTGGGCCGGCGACATGGGCTTCGCACCGTCGCTGGCGGACGACTTCATCACGCAGTACGTCCTGAACGGATGTGCCGCGGGCTGGGGTCCGTGTCTGACGCTCTGCGGCGGCCGACAGATCTGTCAGCCGTCGTCCCCGCTCCTCGTCCCCGGCGCCGGATTCAGCGGGTTCTACCCCGACACGGCCGCGGTGATCGAGCCGATCGGGGCCCGCATCATCGGCATCGGCATTGATGACGCCTTCGCCACCTCCGCGTCGGTGACGATTCAGACGCCTGGATCGGACGGTGAACTCATCGTCTCGGCGCCCAATCGCGTCGCGCGCGGCCTGCTCTGCTGCGGCGGCGATGTCGGCACGGAGACGGGTCCGGAGATCAGCGGTCTGGGTTCCACCCAGATCAGCGGCGCCGGTGTGGCGTACATCTTCGAGAATCGCAATCTCTGGGAAGGCTCGGGCGGCGCAATGCCTCCGCGGCCGCACCAGTACGTCGTGGGTTCGCCCAGTCACTGCGACAGCGTCAGCGGCATCGCCCGCATCGATAACATCGATGCGACGCGCATCGCCGGACTGGAAGGCGACCACATCAGCACCCTCACCGGCATTTCGGACTTCAACCGCGACGGTCGCAACGACTTTGCGATCGGCGCCCCGGATGCCAATGAGGGTCTGGGCCGGTTGTACATCGCCTTCCGTCGCGAGCAGGCGATCGAGGATGACTACGTCCTCGAAAAGCTGAGCCTGGCGACGGACGATCCGGAGCGCTTGCAGGGCGTGCTGGTCGTCGCGGCGACGCCGGACGCCTTCGGTTCCACCATCACCTCCGGCGTCGACTTCAACGGCGACGGCGTGGGCGATCTGGTCGTGGGCAGCCCCAATGCCAATGACGGCCAGGGCCAGATCGTGATCATCTTCGCGGACTCGAACCTGACCAGCCCGCAGCACGGCGTGTTGATCGAGACGCTTCTGGCCACCGGCCGGGCGGCGATTATCACCGGTAACGCGCTCGATGCGGACGGTAACTTCGGGTTCAACGTGGCCAACGGCGGGGACGTGAACGGCGACGGCATCGACGACCTGCTGGTCGCGGCGCCCTACGCCACGCCGCGCATCGACCCCGATCCGTCCGACGCCAACGACGTGCTGACGACGCCGGGTCTGGACCTGGACTTCGACGGCCTGCCGGATCCGATCGGCGACACGTTCGATCTGCCCGGTTTCGATGACACGATGGCGGAAGCGGGCCTGGTGTACGTCATTTACGGCTCGGACGGCGACATGAACCGGTTCGACCTGCTGGGCGGCACCGGGATCCTCGGCGTCGAGGCGCTGGGCAGCAGCGCGATGCGGGGCTTCATGATCGCCGGGCGTCGCGCGGGCGACCACCTGGGCGGCGGCGACGCCGGGGACGCGAACATGGGCGGCATCGACGGTAAGTCCGGTCGGGGTCGTTCGTTCGGCCTGTCCACGGCGGGCGACGTGGACGGCGACGGGATCGCGGATATCATCATCGGGTCGGTTCTGGCCGATCCGCGCCGCGACTCGATCACGGGCGTCGGCGTCCAGAACGGCGGCGAGGCCTACCTGATCTACGGCGGCCAGGTTCCATAACTCTTGGCCATCGCCCGGACCGACCGGTCCGGATAACGTGAGTTCACGAACGCGGCGCCGGGTGGGAGTTTTCCACCCGGCGCCGTTCCTTTTACCCGGCCCGGGCGCGGTTCGGGCCGAGAACCTTCCGGTCGCGCCGATAATCGCCCCGGATGCGGAATCCCGCGCAGTCGAGGGGGTTTACCGGTTGACGGACACTTAACACGGGCGATACGATTGCCGTCGATTCCGACCCCCGGAATGCGTAGCCGGCCTGCGACGCTGGGGCGGGCCTTGGGGGTGTCGGCGCGGCATGGCGGCTGCGGTCGTGTCGGAAGATCTCTCTCGCTGGATTTCGCTGGCCGACACGTTCGATCCGCCGCTTTGCACCGGCCGAGTGCCGCTACTCGACCTTCGGTCCGGGATTTGGAGTTTAGAAGCCACGAGTGCGAATGTTTGGCATTGGCCTTCCGCCGCCAACGAGGGTGACGGGGGTCGAAGGCACGGGAGTGAAACAGTTATGAGAGCGCGTAACAAGAGAAGTCGATCCTGGCCGTTGACGGCGCTGGCCTTCTGTGTGGCCGCGGCGTCGGTGGCGACGATCGAGCGAGCGCAGGCCGAAGAACGATCTTACCTCGTGATTCTGGCCCACTCGCCCAAGTCCTTCCTGGATCCGGAGACCGGCTTCGGCGGCGACCCGGAGGAGGGCTACGTGGCGCGGGGTCGCTTCAAGGAGGTGTATTTCGAGCGTCCGGACTCCTTTGCGGAGTACTGGGAGGAGATCAGCTACGGCGCCGTGACGATCACCGGCGAGGTGACGGACTGGACGAATCTGCCGTGGCGTATTGACGGTCCGAACGAGTGGGATCTGCCCACGCCGCAGGACTACATCAACCTTCGCGTGCGCGCCGCCACGGCCTGCACGCCGGGGCCGCCCTACATCGAGAACTTCACGCCGGCCGGCTATGCCTATGGTGCGGGTGAAGAGTTCTGCGACTGTATGCCGGCACCCCCGGGGGACCAGAATCCGACGATCACGCCCTCCAAGTGCGGTGCGTTGATCATTCTCGACCTTGTCGCTGAGTTGCCGAACGCCCCGAAGCCGCGCGGTTCCGGCGTGGACGACTTCCCGGCCGTTGGGTTCAACGTCTACACACCGGGCGAGCGCTTCATCGACCTTGACGGCGACCGGATGTGGGACGGGCTGGACGAGAAATTTGACATGATGTGCCGCTTCGGTCCCTGCGAAGGCGATCCGGAGGGCGTCGTCGGACCTCGTGGTTGCGACGAGCCTGGCTGCGGCGACCTTGAGATGGCCGCCTGCGACTGGGGTGGCGACGGCCCGGAAGGCGAATTCGGATTCGGACAGCCCGACGGCAACTTCAATCCGGGCTTCCGCACCGGCGAGTGCGTCATTCCGCTGGATGCCGGCGGCAGCGTGGCCGAGTGCGGCAACTACGAAGCACTGACGAACTGCGTGCCGGAAGGCACGGAACTGCCTCCCTGCTGCCAGTGCGAAGATCCTGAGCAGGATCCCGATCCGGATTGCATTGACGGCATCTACGGCCTGACCTGCGACCCGAGCAATTCCTACGAAGGCGCCCCGCCGGAGTGCGGCGGCGAGGTTCTGCCGATCTGCTGCGAGTTTGACGACTGGGATCTCGACAACAACGTCGACTTCGTCGAGCCGTTCGAGGACTTCATGGTCATGTGGAACCCGACCGGCTCCTCGGCCAACGGCGTGTGGGTGCCCGTCGCGGACGCTTACGTCGACTCGAACTATCCGGGCATCAAGGAAGTGCTGAAGACGTTCGACCTGATCAACAACCCGATCGGTCGGACGGGCAACGGCTTCTACGATTCGCCGGACCTCTTCATTGACCGCGGTTCCAGCAAGATGATGCAGGACGCGGGCAACAACCGCTTCAGCGGCACGATTCCGAAGCCGGGCGCCTCGGCGGCGTCCAACTCGCCGATCGGCCCGATGTACGCGATCGAAGAGCCCTGGTACGAGCAGTTCTGGCTCGACCGTTACGGTGAGGACTCGGCTCCGCCGCCGTGGCCGGAGGGCGGCTACGGTCCGTCCGATCCTGAGAACTGCCCGCGCGATCCGCGCCAGCGGAACGTTCCCGAGTGCACCCCGCTGGCCGGTTCGTCCAACAGCCCGCGCATGCGCGAGTTTGATCCCGAGTTCCCCGTGCCTCCGGTCGTCGAACCTTCGGGTGAAGGCGAGAAGCGCTGGTTCGCGCCCAACGTCGGCGGATGGAGCGGCGGCGGCGTCGGCCTGCCCGACGATCCGTTCCGTTTGTTCGCCAGTGACGACAACGACGAGCCCGTCCTTCCGGACGAGGAGTTCGGGTACTACGACGGCTGGGTCGAGCATGACGACCTGGCGTCCTCGAAGTATCACCACGCCGGCGATCAGCGCCTGGGCGAGATCACCTATCCGCTCAGCGACCTGGTAACCTTTGGGTCCGAGGAATACGTCGCCGTCTGGGGCCGTGACGTAGGCTCGCACGAGCATGGCGTTCCGCAGCTTTCGCCGGACCAGATCGGTATTGCTGCCGGCCCGTACGCCACCAACATTCACGGCAACGGCGGTTTCGACTCCGGCGACGTGTGTATCCTGGAATGGCTGACGTGGCGCACGAACATCGACCCGAACGCCCCCGAGGCGGGCGGTCAGTCGAACGGTCACGCCTGGGTCATCGACCGTGGCGGCTCCACCTATCACCCCTTCGCCACACCCGCCGAGGGTCAGGTGCAGGGTATGGGCATCGGTTTCCGCGACTACAACCTGGACGGCATGGTCGACCAGGGTGAGACGCGGCCAGCCCGCGCCGAGAACTATACCCAGGACTTCGATTCGCTCGGCGGCACCTCGGAAGACTATCCGTGGAACCGTCAGCGCATGATGGAAGACCTGGTCGAGGCGCTGGATTACCAGTGGCAGTGGGAGGCGTTCAACGACGAGGCGTCGATGCGGCGGGTGTTGTGCCCGGCCGAGGCGACCTTCGCTGTGTTCCTGGATCCGATCCAGAACTACGCCCAGTTCGATACGGACTACCTGAAGTTCGTCAAGTCCACCGGCTTCCAGTCGGGTATCGTGCTGCTGCCCGAAGGCTCTTACGGCAGCGAGGGCGGTCAGCGGTTCCCGCGGGCGCCGTCGTTCTATCCGATCCACACCGAGGACTTCAAAGAGCCCAGCGACGCCATCCACATGTATCCGGACTGGTCGGATCAGCGGCTGGTGCGCGAAGGCGATCGTTTTGTCTATCGCAAGAACGACAACTCGTGCTACGTGCCTCACCCGAATCAGCAGAGCGGCTGCCAGACGGCGGTCACGTACACGATGAACATGCACTTCCACGACCTGGTGATCGCGCTGGGCGTGGGGGGCGAGGGTAACGCCAACCTGCCCACCGAGGGCTTCCAGATCGGCTACTCGGCGCACGAGTACGGCCACTCCTGGGAGGGCTGGCCGGACCTGTACGACTATGACGTCTTCTCGCCGCCGGGCGTTCACATCAACTGCCCGATCGGAGAGTGGGACATCATGGCCAGCGGCGGCATGGTGCATCCTTCGCCGTTCCTGAAGGCCTATCCGTGCACCAACTGGATTCAGGAAAACGACTTCACCGCGGAAGTGACGCCGGGCGTGCCCCGTTCCATCACGGTGGCGCCGTACGAGAAGGCGAACGACGCGGTGTTCTACATCGAGAACCCGCGCGACGGCACCAACAAGGGCGGTCGCGAGCGGTTCTGGGTCTGGTCGCAGACCGATCCGGAAAGCCCGTTCGATACGCAGCTTCCGGGTCCGGGTCTGATGATCCAGCGCACCAACGACGATGAGAACCTGGAAGGTCGTCCTCCGCAGCAGCGTTCCTATCCGTTCCAGTTCCACAACCTTCAGGCGGACGGCCTGGAAGAACTGGAAGACGGCATCGACTGCGGCGACGCGGGCGATCCGTTCCCGGGTGAGCTTGATCCGGACTTCCCGGGCAACAACCCGAATCGGAGCTGGAATGCGGATACCGACCCGAACAACAACTGGGTCGCGCACCGCAGCAGCAGCGGCCTGGAGCTGGACAACATCACGCACCTGCCGAGCGGCGATTCGATCATCGACGTGACGTGGATTCCGCAGACGTTGCCGTCGTTCCGGTTCCAGTTGACCGGCTCGTCGATCAACGGGCGTTATCGCGTCCACTTCGAGGTGAACGACGTTCACGGCGGCTCGTCGGTGTACCTGTTCCACACCACGAATCCGGAAGAGCTTGAGATCGCACCGAACGGGGCGAACTTCGTCGGCTCGGTCCGCAAGTCGCGGCCCGGTCGCGAGAAGCTGACCGTGTGGTGGGACATCCAGGATCTGCCCGACGGTACGTACTACCTCTTCGCCTACCTGGTGCCCGGTCCGGGCAACTCGGGGGACGAAGCGGTTTCGACCCCGGACGTGGGCGAGTTCGGCAAGCCGAATCGGCGCACGCTGGGCATCGGCCAGATCGAACCGACGGCCGTGGACACCCCGGTGCTCAAGACGACCGGCGAGTTCGCCTCCGTCAGCCTCAATACGCTCAGCGACCCGTCCAAGACGTTTGTCACGGACGGCGTCCAGGCCGGTGACTATCTGGACCTGATCGAACTCGGCTGGGGCATCTTCGAGATCACCGCGGTCACGCAGACGACGCTGACCACGGCGGTCCAGATGACCGGCGCCGAGCCGGTGCTCTCGCTGGATTACCAGGTCGTCGACCTCGATTCGACCGCCCGCTTTGAGACGTGGGTGATCAATACGAAGTCGCCGTTCGGTGAGAAGTGGAACGTTCGCGGAACGCTGAGCGGCCCTGCGTCGCAGGCGACGCTCGGCCAGCCGTACACATCGGATGACGGTCAGATTTCCTTTGTGATCAACAAGGGAAGCCGCCGTGTCTGCAACGAAAACGGCGAAGAGTGCCGTGACGTTCCGGTCGAGTTCCAGTTGGACGATCAGTTCACGATCGTCACGACGGGCAAGACCGCGCCGAGCTTCGACATCACGATCCGCGAGCACACGATCAGCCAGGGCCCGATCGCGAAGATCATCGCGGACCGCCTCAGTGGCGATCCGCCGCTGCTGGTCAAGTTCGACGCCCGCAGTTCGGTCGAGCCTGAGGGTCTTGCGATGACCTTCCGCTGGCTGTTCGGCGACGGCTCCGGGCCGGCCACCGGCCCGCTGGTCGAGCACCTGTTCACCCGCCCGGGTCGCTTCACGGTGACACTGGTCGCGACGAACAGCGAAGGCTACAGCGGCCAGACGCAGATCGAGATCCAGGTTCTCAACGGCGCTCCGAACGCCGTCATCAAGGCCAACCCGGTCAGCGGTCCCGTGCCGCTCCAGGTGACCTTCGACGGCACCGGGTCGAGCGATCCGGAGGGCGGCCAGTTGACGTACGAGTGGGACTTCGGCGACGGTTCTCCCAAGAGCCCGCTGCCGGTGGTCGCGCACACGTACTTCAACGAGTGCAAGGACGAGCAGGGCAACTTCCGCCCGTGCCGCCCGATGCTGACCGTCTGTGACGACGCCGAAGAGCCGAAGTGCAGTTCTGCGTTCCGCGACATCCTCGTCGGTAACAGCAACCCGGTGGCCTCGATCAAGGCGACCCCGCTGCTGGGCGTGGCGCCGCTGGACGTGACGTTCAATGCGTCGAAGTCGATCGACCCGGACGGCGATCAGAACCTGATCGTCGAGTGGGACTTCGAGACGGACGGCAAGATCGACGCGACCGGCCCGATCAACATCAACGGCAACGGTGACTACGTCTTCACGTACCGTGAGAACGGCGACTTCCGGGCGACGGCTTACGTCCGCGACCAGAAGCTGGGCGTCGGCCGCGCCTCGATCAACATCACCGTCTTCGAGGGCGGCGTGGAGATCGAGCGTCCGGTGGCGAAGTTCTCGATCGAGCCGGATCCGCCGCAGGGCGAGACTCCGTTCGAGGTCAGCGTCGACGGCAGCCTGTCGCGCGACCTGCAGGGTCCGATCGTCAGCTACACGTGGGATTGGGGTGACGGCACCTCGGCCACGGAAGGCGTCCGCGCCACTCATACCTACGAGCGGCCGGGTACGTTCCGCGTGCAGCTCACGGTGCTCGACACCGACGGCAACTCGCACAGCCGTTCGCGCACGGTCCTCGTGACCCAGGGCGAAGGCGGCGGCGGGCCGGACATCGAGCCCAACCGTCCGCCGGTCGCGGTGGTGAACGTGGACGTGGCCACCGGCCCGGCGCCGTTGACCGTCCGGTTCAACGGCGGTGGATCCACCGACCCCGACCAGGACGCGCTGGCGTATCTGTGGGACTTCGGCGACGGCACGACCGGTGAGGGCGTGCAGGTCGTTCACACGTACGACGAAGTCGGGACGTTCTTCGCCCGCCTGCTTGTGGCGGACGAACATGGCGGCCGCGGCACGCGTACGCAGAAGATCGTGGTGGAACCGGCCCTGGTGAACAGGGCGCCGACGGCGTACATCGCTTCCGGCAGTCGTAGCGGAACCGCGCCGCTGACGCTCACCTTCGAGAGCGCCTCGGTCGATCCGGACGGCGACGCCCTGTCGTACGCCTGGGAGTTCCGCGACGCCGAGTCCGGCGACGTGATCGCCCGCGACGAGTCCGGGGCGGAAGTGAACTTCCGCTTCGACGCGGCCGGTCGCTACGAGGTGCAGTTGACGGTTACCGACCCGGCGGGCCTGTCTGACACGGCCCCGTTCGAGATCGTGACGGTCACCGCCCGCGTGGTGGACAACGGCAACGACAACACCGCTCCGCAGGAGAACGACAACGAAGCCGGCCAGGGCGGCGACGGCGGAACCGTCTGCGGGTTCGGCATGTTGTTCGGTGTGCTCGGCTCGCTGCTGGGTCTGACGGCCATGCTGGCCGGCCGGAGGCGCTATCGCCTCTAGCCGCTGATCGGCAGCCCGTTTCTTAACCTCTTTGGCCCCGGTCGACGCGAGTCGGCCGGGGCTTTCTGTTGCGCTTCTCGGGCGGCAGCGCCGTCCCGCGGCCGGCCGCCACGCGGTGTAGCCCGCTGCCCGCTGAAGCCGCCTGTCTGGTTGCGTCTGGTCCCTTCCCCAACCGGCTGCGCGGACTATAATGAACGCGCATGACCGCGGCGCCCGCAAGTACGAATGCCACGATCGCTGCTCCCGCGAAGGGCGCGCGCTGTCTCGGCGCCGTCGTGGCGGTCTCGATCGTTCTGATCCCCGCGTTCGCTGAAAAGGCGCGGGCGGCTTCGCGGCACACGCTGGGCCAGGTGGTGTCGTCGTCCTGGGCCGCCGCTCCGGATGCCGGGCCGGGGTTTGTGGCGTCCGCGGCGATCGTGGTCGCCGCCCATCACGGTCTGCGATTCAAGCCGGCTCCCGGTCGCGCCGCCCGCCCGGCGCCCTGCACGGTTCATCAGCACCACGTCGTCTTCGTCTCCAGAATCGGCGGTCTGTACGGGCCTTAGTCTGCCTCCCCGGCCGTCCCGTGCGCCGCACGCGAGGCACGCCTTGCGGGCGCAGCGCTGCACCATCGACGACTGACCGAATCAACAGAGGCATAGGCCCGGCCGGCGTGAAGACACCCGCCGCGCCGGCACTTGACTGAAAAGGAACGGACCATGAGTGTTCTGAATCTTATCGGGGGGGCTTACAAGAGCGTCGCTGCGCTTCCTCGGCGCGTCTTCGGCTCGCGGAACGACCGGGTCGTCAAGCGACTTATGGATACGGCCGTGCAGGCCGGGCGGCACGAGGCGCGGCTGCGCGGCCTGTGCAGCGAAGACGGCGAATATGACGCGGCTTTCGCGCGGCGGCTGGCGCAGATTCCGAAGCCCGCGGCCGACGAGGAAGGCGCGGCCGACGCGTACGAGCAACAGATCCAGGCGCTGCGGGTCGAACTCTCCGCCCCGCTGAAGGCCGCGGCGGACGAACTGCGCGAGCGGCTGGCGGGCGGAACGCCGCCGCAGGAGATCATGCCGGAGGCGTTTGCCATCCTGCGGGAGGCGTCGCGGCGGGCACAGGCGCACCGGCATTTCGACTGTCAGCTCGTCGGCGGGCGCGTGCTCTTCGAGGGCAAGGTGGCCGAAATGCGCACCGGCGAGGGCAAGACGATCGTGTGTCACCTCGCGGCGTTCCTGAAGGTCATCTCCGGCAAGAAGGTCCACATCGTCACGGTCAACGACTACCTCGTGAAGCGCGACGCGGACTTCGCCGCGCCGATCTTCGAACTGCTCGGCATTTCGGTCGGTTATATCCAGGCACAGATGGACCCGGGCGGCCGCGAGGGCATCCGCCAGCACGCCTACGGCTGCGACATCACGTACGGCACCGCCAGCGAGTTCGGCTTCGACTACCTGCGCGACAACATGAAGACGCGGCACATCGACCAGGTGCAGGGGCGGCTCGACTTCGTCATCATCGACGAGGTGGACTCCGTGCTGATCGACGAGGCCCGCACGCCGCTGATCATCTCCGGCCCGGCCCGCGACGACGTGACGCGCTACGCAAGGGCGAATCGCGTGGCCGAGGAGATCGTCCGCCGCCAGCAGCAGTGGGATCGGCGCGTCCGCCAGACGATCGACAAGTGGGACGGCGATGATCATAACATCGAAAAGCTCAGGGACGCCATGCACATCATGGGCGCCGGCAAGCGCAAGCGGCAGCGCACCGACGGCGAGGGTGTGGAGGGCGACGTGGACGAGATCGCTGCGCTGGGTCCGGACTTCCTGACGGACGACCAGGTCGAGGCGATTCAGGCGTACGAGACGCACGTCCTGCAGCTTCCCGCCAGCGAGCGCTATCGACGCTACTTCATCGTCCAGCACGAGCGCAAGTCCACACAGATCACGCACGACGGCGTGACTATCGCGCAGGAGCAGCTCGACATCGGCAGCCTCTATGCCGGGGCCAATATGGAGTGGCCGCACCTGATCGAAAACGCCCTGCGGGCGCACAAGGTGTACGTGCGCGACAAGGACTACGTCGTGCAGAAGGGCGAGATCATCATCGTCGACCCGAACACGGGGCGCCTGATGCACGGACGGCAGTGGTCGGACGGATTGCACCAGTCGATCGAAGCCAAGGAAGGCGTGACAATCAAGGAGGAAACGCAGACGCTGGCGACGGTGACGATTCAGAACTTCTTCAAGCTGTACGGATCGATGGCCGGCATGACCGGCACCGCCGCGACCGAGGCGGAAGAGTTCATGAAGATCTACAAACTCGACGTCGTGGAGATCCCCACCAACCGTCCGGTGAACCGACAGGACCATAACGACAAGATCTATCGCGGCGAGGACCACAAGTTCCGTGCCATTGTCGAGGAGATTCACCAGGTGCACCGGCGGGGGCGGCCGGCGGATCCCTACCTGCTGGCCGACGTGCTGCGGGCGCTGCGCGACGTGAAGCGGCACGCGGGAGAGGATACGGCCGGGATCGACGACGGGCTGCGCGAGTTCGACAACGCGGATCCATCGGAGGAAAAACGGATCACGCAGCTTCTGCTGGGCATCTATGACGAGCAGATGGGCGACCTGGCGACGGGGCGGCCGGTGCTGGTGGGCACCACGAGCGTGGAAAACTCCGAAAGGCTCTCCGAGCTGCTCACCGACACCTACGGCATCGAGCACGAGGTGCTCAACGCCAAGAACCACGCCCGCGAGGCGGACATCGTGGCCAAGGCGGGTCATCGGACGCTGCCGCTACGGGGTGAGAAGACGCCGCTGGGCAACGTCACCGTGGCGACCAACATGGCCGGCCGCGGGACGGACATCAAGCTCGAACTGGGCGTGGTGTATCCGAAGTGCAAGGTTCCGGCCGGCGGCGATCGCGAAGGCGGTGCGGGGTCGCTCTACCCTCCGGGCGCGACGAAGTGCTGCATCAACTGCGAGGAGTACGATCCCGCCACGAATTGTGCTCACTGCTTCAAGCCGAAGCTCGATCCGCGGTTTCCGATGATGGGACGCAAGGTCTGTCCGATCAACGTGCCGTGCGGACTGCACATCGTGGGTACGGAGCGGCACGAGTCGCGGCGCATCGACAACCAGCTTCGCGGGCGGTCGGGTCGGCAGGGCGATCCCGGCTCGTCGCGGTTCTTCCTGTCGATGGAAGACGATCTGCTGAAACTGTTCATGGGACAGTGGATGCTCAAGATGCTGGAGCGGCTGGGCTTTACCGAAGGGCAGAGCCTGGAGGACAAGCGGCTGACCAAGGGCATTCAGCGGGCGCAGCGCCGCGTGGAGGAGAGCAATTTTTCTCGTAGAAAGCATCTGCTCGAGTGGGACGAGCCGATGGATTTTCAGCGGAAGGAGTTCTACTCGGCGCGTCAGCAGATCCTGGAAGGGCGCGGGCTGCGCGACGTGGTGCTGGCCACGATCGACGCGGCCGTAGAGACGGCGGTAGACCGTTTTCTCGTTGCGGACTACGCGGGACGGTGCGCGGCGGAGTGGTGCCGCACCAAGCTGGATGTCAACGTCGAGGATGATGCGATCGACCTGGACGACCTGGCGCGGGCGGAGCAGGAAATCCGCCGTCGGGCCAAGGATGAGGCGGCCGACCAGATCCGTACGTCGATCGGCGAGTACATCGACCCGGAGGAGCCGGCGTCCAAGTGGGACGTGGGCGGCCTGGCACAGTGGGCGTCGCGTATGTTCCAGGCGTCGTTCACGCAGAACCAGCTTCGCAAAATGGACCCCGGCGACATAGAATCGGAAATCTATGACGCCGCCAATGCTTACTATGACAAACTGGATCTGGCCGGGCTGGAGCGTTTCACCGATCCGAACTTCAAGTACGATGAGTTCATCGAGTGGATGAAGTTCAAGTTCGGGATCGCCATTGACCGTGAGCGGATCGCGGACAAATCGCGTGAGGAGGTCGTCGCGACGCTGTGTGAGCGGATTCGCGCGGCGTACGCGGAACGTGAAGTCACGTACCCCGTCGAATACCGGCTGGAATTCAGCCTGGCCCGATACGGTCAGGATCCGGATGCTTTCGCCGAACGGATCCTGGATTGGGCCAATCAGAAATACCAGCTCGGCTGGACCGCCGCGGACGTGAAGGGCGACACGCCGCAGGCGCTCTACGAGCGCCTGACGGCCGTGAACCGGGAGTTCTATCAGAACGGCCGGCTTGCCGATGAGATTCGCCGTCAGGTCGCGGGAATGGACCGTGACGCGGCGGCGGCGTGGGGGCAGCAGCGCTTCGGCGTGTGGTGGAACCAGTCCCGTTTCGACGAATATGCAGACGACGCCGCGGCCGGGCTGGAAGCCGTCGGCCGCGATATGTTGCGATCCGAGCTGTCCGCGTTGGAACAGTTCATGCTGCTGCGCATCTACGACCAGATGTGGAAGGATCACCTGCTGGAGATGGATCATCTCAAGCACGCGATCATGCAGCGTCCGCTGGGCGGCGATCAGACGCACCCGCAGAGCCAGTACGCCATCGAGGGGCGCGAATTGTTTACCCAGATGTGGTCGCGCATTAACGATCGGGTCACCGACGTGGTATTCAAGGTGCGGGCGGCCCCGGAAGGCGGCGGCGCCGGCGTGACCGCGGGAACCAGCCCGGGCGGTCCGCAGGTTTCGTTCAGCCACGCTCAGGCCGGCTCTGCGTTCGATCAGGCCGCTCGTGATGAGGCCGCGGCCATGCGCGCCCAGGGGCAGCAGACCAAGGTGGAGACGATCCGGCGCGAACAACCGCGCGTCGGTCGCAACGATCCCTGCCCGTGCGGGAGCGGGAAGAAGTATAAGCAGTGTCATGGGAAGCAGTAGGTGAAGAAGGGAGTAAGGGAGTAAGGGAGTGAGCGAGTGAGGGAAGGACTTGCGCCCGTATACACTTTTGCGTGCTGAGCGAATTGGGAGATGACGAGGCGACGAATGCAGTCGCGGATTGCCGGCACCGATTGGCCACACGAGCGACCAATTATATGAGATGTGTCAATCTGTTCTTGCCTTACTCCCTTACTCCCTCGCTCCCTTACTCCCTTCTTCCCCCGGAGTAATTGTTGATTCGCGTGCGCGGCAAACTCGGAAAGTACCGCATCGAGCGGCGCCTGGCGGAGGGGGGGTACGCTACGGTCTATCAGGCGCGGGATACGGTCTCGGGCGTTCCGGTGGCTCTTAAGGTGCCGCATCCCTCGCAGGTCACACGGGACATGATGAACGACTTCCGCAAGGAAGTCCGCATGACGGCGCAGCTCGATCATCCGAACATCCTGCCCATCAAGGATGCCGGGGTCATCGACGGCGTGTTCTACGTCGCCAGTCCGCTGGGCGTCGAGACGTTGTGCGACCGCCTCGCCCGGCGGATGTCGCCGCGGACCAGTCTTCAACTCGCCACGCAGATGATCGACGCGGTGGCCTACGCCCATCGCAAACACATCATGCACCGCGACATCAAGCCGGAGAACTTCATTCTGTTTCCGGACAACCGCGTGCGGCTGGCGGACTTCGGCATTGCCCGGCTGGCGCTGCGGACGATGGTGGCCTCGGGATCAGGCACCGTCGGTTACATCGCGCCCGAGCAGGCGATGGGCAAAGTCTCCCTGCGATCGGACGTGTTTTCGCTGGGTCTGGTGTTGTACCGGATGTTTGCGGGCGTATTGCCCGAGTGGCCGTTCGCCTGGCCCCCCGCGGGGATGGATCGGCTGCGTCGAACGGTCCACCCGGAGATGATCAAACTGCTGAAGCGCTCGCTGGAGGTGGACAGCGAGCGGCGCTATGCAGATGCCGACGCGCTGGCGCGTGCGTTCGGGCGCATCCGCGGGCGGGTCATACGGCGGACAGCGACGCGCCGGGGGCGCAAGACGGAAAGCGGCGTGAAGTGGAAGTCGCTGCGCTGGCAGGAGTTCTCGCGCAACTTCGGGTCATCGCTGGAGGTTCGCGAGGCCTGTCATCGCTGCACCGGTCCAATGGCCGAAGTGATGCAGGGATGCCCCTGGTGCGGCGCCCGTCGGAAGCCGGCGAAGCAGCCGACCCGGTTTCCACAGCGCTGCCCGCGCTGCCGGCGCGGCGTCAAGTCGGACTGGCGGTTCTGCGGCTGGTGCTACGGCGCTGCGATTCACCCCGACAGCGTCTACCGCTATTCCGACGTGCGTTACGCGGGCCGATGCGGAAACGCTGACTGCGCCGATAAGTGGATTATGCCCTTCATGCGCTACTGCCCCTGGTGCCGGCGGAAGCTCACGCGGGCGTGGCCTCTGGCGGGAACGCGCGATCGCTGCGCTCATTGCCGGTGGGGCGTGTTGCGCGACTACTGGGACTTCTGTCCGTGGTGTGTAAAACGGCTCTCCCAACGGAGCTGAGGATGTGACCGCGATCGGCGCCACGCGAATGTTGATCGCCGAGGACATGGCCGGGCCGGAGTGCATGGCCGTGGCGGGCGGTCGCGTCGCCTACTACACGCATCGGCGTCCGGATGGGGCGGACCTCAACGAGGATGCGATCGTGGTAGCGCCGGTGAACGGGCGGCGGGGCGTTCTGATTCTGGCGGACGGTTTCGGCGGGCTGCCGGCGGGCGAGCAGGCGTCGCACCTGGCGGTCGCGTCCGTCGCTGAGCAGATCGAGGCATCGCTTGCCGGCGGGGGCGAGCTTCAGCCCGGCATTCTGGCCGGTTTCGACCGGGCCAACGAGGCCGTGCGCGGTCTCGGGGTGGGCGCGGCCACGACGCTGGCGGTGGTGGAAATCGACGACGGACGCGTGCGTTCGTACCACGTGGGCGATTCGGAGGTGTTCATTACGGGGCAACGCGGCCGCATCCGGATGCAGACGATCGCGCATTCGCCCGTCGGCTACAGTGTGGAGGCGGGGCTGCTCGACAAGGACGCCGCCATGGAGCACGACGACCGGCACGTCGTGTCGAACATGGTCGGCTCCGGCGACATGCGCATCGACGTGGGGCCGGTGGTTCGGCTCAACCCGCGCGATACACTGGTGGTGGCCAGCGACGGGCTGTTTGACAATCTGCGACTGGACGAGATCTGCGGGATCGTCCGTCGGGGCGATCTGCCCGCGTGCGCCCGGACGCTCGTGGACCGGTGCCGGCAGCGCATGGCGTCCGACGGCGAGGGCCCGTGCAAGCCGGACGATCTGTCGGTGCTGATCTACCGGCCGCCGACCGGGCGGGTAACATAGGGCCGACCGGCGGGCAGTCCGTCCGAAGGCTCCGGCGTTACTCGAGCGTCCCGTGAAACTGCGCCACCAGATGATGCTGATGATCGCCGGACCGACGCTGGTGATCTACGTGGTCATCCTGGGGTTCGCGGGCGTTGCGCTGTACGAGGAATCCGAACTGGCGGCGGAGCGGGCGATGTCCCGGCTGGCAAGCAGTTTTACCGCGCGCCTCGACGGCTACCTGTCGGAGGCGGCGCGGGTGGCGGAAGTGTCGGCCCGGCATCTGGAGGCGGCGGACCGTCTCTCGGACGACGAGGTTTACGAACGGCTGGAGTCCAACGTCGGTCAGATGGCGCTGATCTACGGCTCCTGCGCGGCGTTCGAGCCGGGCACGCGCAAGCCGGAGGGTCTGTTCGGTCCGTACGTGTGCCGGGACGGGCCGCGCTTCCGCCGCGTCAACATCGACGAAAGCGTGTATGACTGGTTCTCCGACCCGGCCTATACGTGGTACAGCGAGCCGAGACGGCTGGGCAAGGGCGTCTGGAGCGAGCCTTACTTCGACGAGGGGGCGGGCAACACGCTGATGAGCACCTATTCGGCGCCGTTCACGACGCCGGAAGGCACGTTCGGCGGCGTCTGCACCGTCGACATCGACTTGCCTCGCCTGCGGGAAACCGTCGGACACTCCCTGCACGAGCAACTCGACTTTGTGATTCTGACCCCGGACGGGCGATACGTTTTTCATCCGGACGCGACGCGGATCATGGCACGCACGGTGCTGGAGTACGGCGCGCAGGAGGGCGCATCGGGTCTGGCGGAAGTCGTGCCGGCCATGCTTTCCGGACATGACGGCGCCGCCTGGATCGATCGTTGGGAGTCGGACGGACCGGTGGGCGTGTTCTATGCGTCGGTGCCATCCACCGGATGGGTGTTCGTGTGCCGTATGCCGGCGGAGGCGGTGCTCAGCAGCGTTCGCCATCGCGTCGTGGTCGGCGCATCGGCGCTGGTGATCACGTTGCTGTTGATGGGCGCGTGCATCTACTGGGTCGCCGGCAGAGTGGCCGCTCCGATCTCGGCGCTCGAACACAGCGTGGCGCAGATCAGCGCCGGCAACCTCGAAGCGCGCGTCGATGAAACCGCGACGGCCACGGAGATCCACACGCTTGCCCACAGTTTCAACGTGATGACCGCGGATCTCCGTGCAAATGTGGACCGGCTCGCCGTCGAGAAGGCGGCGCGGAAGCGGATCGAGCGCGACCTCGATATCGCGCGGGAGATCCAGCAGGGTCTGCTGCCCACTTCCGCGCCGGACCTGCCGGGTTACATCGTCGCCGGCTGGAGCAAACCGGCCGACAAGACCGGCGGCGACTACTATGACTGGCAGGTGCTCCCGGACGGGCGGTTGTTCATCTCACTGGCGGACGTGTCGGGACACGGAGTGGGGCCCGCGCTGGTGACGGCGGTGTGCCGGGCGTACGCACGGGCCAGTTTTGCGATTCTCCACGATCTGAGCGTTCTGCTGAGCCGACTCAACGATCTGCTGGTGGCCGACCTTCCGCGCGGCCGGTTCGTGACCTATGCCGGCGTAGTCGTGGAACCGTCCGCACACCGGGTCTGCGTCTGCTCGGCCGGACATGGACCGATCTATCACTATCGCGCCCGCGAGCGGGATCTGGTCGTGTGCCGGACCGACGGAATGCCGCTGGGCGTCATGGCCGAGGCCCCGTACGGGCGCGGAACGGAATTCCCGTTCGAGCCGGGCGACATGCTGATCGTGCTGACCGACGGCGTGTTCGAGTGGGCGACGGCCGCGCGAGAACTGTTCGGGCTGGAGCGGCTTCAGCGGGTGATCCTGCAGCAAGCGGGCGAGCCGCCGGAAACGCTGATCCGGGGAATCTACCACGAGGCGAAGACGTTTGCGGATGGCGCGCCGCAGGAAGATGACGTGACCATCGTCGTGCTCAAGCGTCAGGACAGCGCCTGAGACGCCTCGGGCTGCGTCGCACTGCGCACGGCGTCAGAAGGGCGCCGGCCCGCCCGCGTAGCTCATGGCGGCCGCCTCGGGGGCATAGTTCTCGAAACGCGTCGAGCGCTTGTTGAACGTGACCTTGACCGTATCCGTCGGGCCGTTGCGCTGCTTGGCGATGATGATCTCGGCCAGGCCGGCCACGGCCTCGTCCTCGGGCTTGTAGTATTCCTCGCGGTGGATCAGGAGAATGACGTCGGCGTCCTGTTCGATCGCGCCGGATTCGCGCAGGTCGCTCATGCGGGGGCGATGGCCCTGGCGCTCCTCGGCCATTCGGTTGAGCTGAGCCATGACGACGATCGGCACGTTGAGTTCGCGACCGAGCGACTTAAGCCCGCGGCTGATGGCGGCGACTTCCGCCTGGCGGCTCTCCGAGCCGGGCGAGTGCATCAGTTGGAGATAGTCGATGAACACCGCGTCGATGTGCCGTTGCATGGCCAGCCGCCGTGCCTTGGAACGCAGTTCCAGCACGGTCATGCCCGGCGTGTCGTCCACGTAGAATTCCGCCCGGGCCAGTTCGTCGCAGGCCATCATCAGTCGCTGGGCGTCATCCTCGCCCAACATGCGGCGGCGCAGCTTGTGTGAGTCGAACCGGGTGTGGCTGCACAGCAGTCGCTGGGCGACTTGCTCGTTGCTCATTTCCATCGAGAAGAAGACGACGCGCTTGCCTTCGTGGACGGCCATGTGTTCGGCCATCGACAAACCCAGCGCCGTCTTGCCCATGGACGGGCGCGCGGCCACGATGATCAGGTCGCCGAACTGGAAGCCGCTGGTCAGTTCGTCGAGCTTGTAGAAGCCCGTCGGTACGCCGGTCAGAATTCCCTCATCGCCGCGCGCTTCAAGCTGACGGGCGAGCCGCGCGAGCGTCTCCGACAGCGGCACCGCCGTGCCCGAGACGCGCCTTTCCGTCACGCCGAACAGCTTGCGCTCCGCTTCGTCGAGGATGACCTTCGCTTCGTCGGCCGCGGTGTAGGCTTCGTCGGCGATTTCATGCGTGCAGCGGATCAGATCGCGCAACATGCCCTTGTCGCGAACAACGCGGGCGTAGTGCTCGGCGTTGGCCCAGTCGGAGAAGCTCTCCGCAAGCTGGATCATGTAGTCCTCGCCGCCAATCTCGTCCATGAGCCCGCGGCGGCGCAGCTCGTCCGATACCAGCACCAGGTCGATGGGCAGGTTCTGGTCATAGATGTCGACCAGCACTTCGAAGAGCTTGCGGTGGTCAGGCCGGTAGAACCAGTTGACGTCGTGGCGGCCGATGATCTGGAGCGTCAGGCCCACCGTCTCGCGGTCCATCATCATGGAGCCGAGCAGGGCCATTTCGGCGTCGAGATCCTGGGGCGGGACGCGGCCGGCGGGCTGGCTGCCGGTTGCGGGTTTTTCCTTCGGGGCCGTGGACATGGGCGTCTCCTTCCGCGGCCGGATAGTGACCGAGCCACCCCCGCGTTGCAACCGGGTAACTCCCGCAGAAATCGGATCCGGCGCGCCGCGTGGTGCAACGTCGTGCCGAGGGGGAAGATACGCCGCGGAGCGTCGTGTGAACAAACGGCGCTCGGCGCTCCGCCCGGCCTGGGCGCCGCGGACGTCGGAGATCGTGCCTCGTGTGCGCGGCGCCGGTCTGCGGGAGGGCGTCCGCGCATCGGCGTTGTGAATTGATTGTGAAACGTCACGCCGGAAGGGCGAGCGAGCGGGCGGCGGGCCGCCGGGTCGGCGTCAGCGTGCGCGCGGGCGCGGTGGCCGTTTTCGTGATGCGCACGTCCGCAACGATGGCCGCCAATCGTTCGACGACGCCGTCCCACGATTCGGCCGCTACGGTTGCGGCGATGCGCTCGCGGGCGGCGCGGTTTGCGTCGGGCGCGGATGACGTGGCCGCATCAAGCGCGGAATCGCACGTGGCGGCGTAGCGTTCTGCGCCGATGAGTCCGCCGCGCGGATCGGCGAAGCGGACCACGCCGCGGTATCGGATGGCTTCCGGCAGCGGTGTGGCGATCGTCCGCAGACCGGCGGCCAGGTATTCGCGGAGCTTGATCGGGTTGATCTCGTGCGTGGACGGCCCGCAGACGAAGGGCAGCAGGGCCGCGTCGAACCATCGACAATAGTCGGGCAGCGACGCGTACGGCTTGCGGCCCAGCAACGAGACGTTCGGCTGAGCGGCCAGAGCGGAGACGTCCACCTTGCAGTCGCCAATGATGACGATGTTGTACTGCGGCCGCAGCCGGGCGAGATTCGTCAGCAGTTCAACATCGACCCAGTGATGGACGAGGCCGAAGAAGCCGAGCGTCGGGCGGTTGTTGTCCGGCATGTCCGCCGGCCTTGGGCCGGTCTCGCGCCAGGCGCGGGCGAAGTGATCGAACTCGACGCCGTGGCGAACGAGGTGGATGTCGTCGCGGATGCGTCCCTTGACGTGGGCGAGCTGGGCCGAGCTGGCGATGACGACGTCGGCGGCGTCGAGCGTCTGGCGTTCGAGCCGTCGGATGTAGTCCGCGTCGACCCCTTCAAACTTCGCGAATTCATCTACGCAGTAGTACACGAAGACTTCTTCGTCGAGCGTACCTGCCAGGTACGGCACGTCAGGCGCGAACGACCATATCTGCACGGGCTGGTCAGGGTTTCGGCGGGTGCGACGGGCCGCGCGGCGGACCTGGGAGACCAGCAGCCGGCGCTGCGCGGCGCCCAGCCAGGGTCCGCCGGCGCCGGGGATGACCAGCGGCGTCAACTGCCGCACTCCGGCGTCGACGCTCTCGATGCCGCGTGCGACGCGGCCAAGCGTGCTGACGATGCCGCGCAGGTCGCTGCCGTTCAGCGCCGGTCGGCGGGTGCCGCGATAGTTGATCCACAGGATGTCGTTATGCCGCGCCAGGCGCTTCATGATCTGGTGCTTGCTGGTGGGATCGTAGTTCCAGCAGCTTGCGACGCAGACGATGAGCCGTCCCTGAAGCGCCGGCGCTTCCGTGACGGCGGGCGGGTCGGGTTGTTCGCAGCGGGATGCCCCGGGGTTCACCGCTTCTCCTCCGCCTTGCGGTAGTAGTCGTAGTAGCGGTAGTAGTTGTAGCCGTATCCGTATCCGTAGCCGATGAAGGGCCGGTCGCGGCCGATGATCAGGCACCCCAGGATCGGAATGTTGTTCGACTGCAAGAGGCGGACGGCGCGCTTGGTCGAGCTTTCGTGCGTGTGGTTGAGTCGCACGATGACGATCACGCCGTTGCACATCTGCCCGATGATGCCGGCGTCGGTCACGGTCGTGGCCGGCGGCGTATCGACGATGGTGTAATGAAACTGCGCCTGCATCATGCGGAAGACCTGGCGGCAGTTGCGGGCGCTGAGCAGTTCGGCCGCGGAGCGTCCGTTGGTGCGTCCGGCGCTGATGAAGTACAGGTTGGGAATCGGCGTGGACTGGATGACGTCTTCGTAGCTGGCGGTTCCGGCGAGCACGTCGGCCAGACCGGGTCCGTTCTTGACGTTCAGCATGGACCGCAGCGAACTGCGGCGGAAGTCGCCATCGACGACCAGCACTTTCAGGTGACGGATTTCCGCGAGCGTGCAGCCGAGGTTCAGCGTGGTGACGCTCTTGCCTTCCTTCGGGATGGCGCTGGTAATGGCCAGAATCTTGTGTTCGCCCTGCGGGTTCTGGCTGAGCAGCCGCGTGCGCAGGGAGCGGTACTGCTCGCTGATCAGCGACGACTTGGCGTAGTAGGCGACCAGCGCCTCGCTCATGCCGTCGACGAGTCGGACCGGCTCGTCGTTGTCGTCGGCGGCCGGCGGAGGCGCATAGGGCGCCGTGAGGATCGCGGCGGGTCGCGACGGCGGCTCGCACAGCGCGGTTGCGGTGTCGAGCAGGCCGCCGTCCTGGCCCAGCGCGGTACGGCGCTCCATTTCGGCGCGTTTCAGTGCGTCAGCGATTCTTCCCATGGAGCGCTATCCGTTGCGTCGCCTGCGGCCGACGATCCTTGCGGTCCGGCCTGGACCGCACGCGGCCGAGCGGGCCACTCGCGTACGTCTCAACTCGCGGCCCCTGTCACGGCAGGCGTCCGGTGATCGTAATGCCGTTCTGCCCGCTGTTGCCGCCGTCATCATCATCGTCGTCATAGACGTCCTTCGCCGCGGCCACACGTGCCGGCTGCGTGTACGCCTCCAGCACCGGCGAGATCGGCCACAGCAGTTCGCGGATCTTGAAGCCCAGCCACGCCACCGGCGTCGGCGGGATGCGGACGATGTCGTCCGGTTCAATCAGAATGTTGGCGCTGGTGTCCCCGGTTTTCAGCATCTTCTCGACGTCGACCCGGATGACGCGCCGGCCCTCCTCGGTCGGATGCGGGCGGGTCACTTCCACGTGGCTGGTCCAGGACAGAAACGACGTTCCCGCCCCCGCGACCACGTCCAGAATGGTGTCGCGGCCGGTGTAGGGTACGTAGCCGCCGGCGCCGGATTCGTTGAAGACGTAGTATTTCTTGCTGGCGTAGTTCGTGATCGTGACGCTGACCTTGGGATCGACGTAGTACCGCGAGAGCAGCACCTCGATCTTGCGTGCGATCTCCTTGGTCGTCAGACCCACGACGCGGACGTCGCCGAGCAGACGGAGGGTGATTTTGCCGTCCGGCTTGATCGTCTGCATGACGCCGTCAATTTCCAGGATCCGGGGAGAGCTGATGGAGATCGCATCGGGGATGCCGACGCGGTACTCGATCGCCGAGACCTCGTGTTTGTGCGCCTGGAGGAAATCAAGGATGTCCTCGTTGCGGGCCGAGCAGCCGCTCAGCAGTGCGGCGCCGCTGACGGCGGTCAGGATCAGGCGTGCTCGTTTTCGACGGGCCATGGCCGCCACCCTCGGGGTCGTGGACGACGCCGGCGCAACGCACGTTGATCGTCGCGCCGCGGGCCGTCCGAATCCAATCCGTTCGGTTTATCGGGTGGCGTCTGCACCGTCTGAAAACGATCCGCCGGAATTGCCCGCTTCCGGCGGTTTTAACGGGCGGCGGGGCGGCAGGAGGTCCGAGAACCGCCCCCCTCCGCCTTAAGGGCCGTTCGCCAGAGACCGATATACGCGCGGTGCCCCGTACGTTTCGACCGGGCCGGCGCCCGTTCCGCGGCGGCGCCGGCGATCAGGATCGACGCATGTATTCGGACTACTTCGGCCTTACGCTGATGCCGTTCAACAACACGCCCGATCCGCGCTTCTTCTTTTCCACGCCGGATCACGAGGAGGCCCTGGCGTCGCTTGTCTACGCCGTGCAGGAGATGAAGGGCTGCGTCCTGCTGACCGGCGAAGTCGGCACCGGCAAGACGCTGGTCTCGCGCATGATGATGCGCCAGTTCGGCGAGCGCATCGCCTACGCCAACATCACCCATTCAACCCGGAGCGCGGTCGATCTGATGGAGTCGGTGTGCGCCGAGTTCGGCCTGACCGTCCCCGAGCAAGCCAGCAACGCCTCGCTGGTGCGCATTCTGCACGACCATCTGCTGGCGGAGTTCGCCAACAACCGGCCGGTGGTCCTGGTGCTCGACGAGGCCCAGAACCTGTCCATTGAGGCATTCGAGCAGCTTCGGATGATCGGCAATCTCGAGGCCGACGACGCAAAGCTGCTTCAGATCGTCATCCTCGGCCAGCCTGAACTCCAGGAGATCATCCGCTCGACCCGGCTGCGCCAGCTTCATCAGCGCATCTTCCGCAGTTTCCACCTGACCGCGCTCAGCCGCGCGCTGACGGGCGACTACGTCCGGCATCGACTCGCAGTCGCCGGGGCCGCGCCCGACGCGATGATTTTTCAGGATGAAGCGATTGATCACGTCCACGCGTACTCCCAGGGTCTGCCGCGCCTTATCAACACCGTCTGCGACAACGCTTTGCTGGCGGCCTACTCCGGCGGCGAGCGATGCGTCGACGGCGCGTTCATGAAGCGTGTCGTCGAGCAGCTTCTGGTCGAGACGTCCTCAACCACCGACGTTGCCGGGCGTGGAGGCACCGAGTCCGGTGACGATCGAGCGTTCGGCGAAGGCCGCGCGGCCCGGGCGCTGACGGACGCTGGTGATGCGGCGCCGCAGCACGACTTCCACGTTCCACCTCCGGTGGAGCGGCCGATGGCACCCGCGCCGGCGGCGTTGGATCCCCGCTACGACCGTCTTGCGGCTTCCGTGCAAGCCCTCGCGGGTCAGGTTCACGCGCTTCGGGACGACACCATTCGGTTGAAACGGATGGCGGCGTCTCCGTCGGACGTTGCCCGGCGGACGCTGGATGACCTCAACGCCGCCTGCGACGAGGCGAAGCGCCTCGTGGAGGAACACCGTGCGTCGCGCCAATCGGTAGAGGCCAGTCACCGGCAGGCGCACAAGCTCAGCGCGCTGATCAAGGTGACGCTGGAGCAGACGCGGGCTGTGATTGCGCGGCTCAACGACACGACGGCACGGGCCGACCGGGCCGAACGGCAGGGCAGAGCCGCGTATCAGCAGCTTCACGGGCAGGCCGAGCGGGCCGAGCAACTGGCGACGCTGGTTCGCCAGCTCTTCGACCGGCTGGAGCACCAACTGGTATCCCTGGCGTCCGCGACCGCTTCCGCGCCGCGGCGCGCGCTGGCGGGTGGGAACGGCGCTGCGGTCGTCGGACCGCACGTCGAGTCGGATCGCCGCGTGGGGAACGAGAAGCTCGCACGGCTGCTGGCCGGAACGCGTGGAGCGCTGCGCGACCTGCGGACGCTGGCCCATCCCGTCAACCCGGATTCCGGCGATTCCGATCGCGAAGCTCCGGCGCCGGACTCGCGCCTGCTGCGGCAGATGAACGACCTGCTCCAGTTGGTCGACGACGTCGAACGTCCCGTTCTGCGCGTCGTCTGACACCCTCGCGTCAGGCCGTCTCAGAACTTCCAGATCAGCGGAATCAACGTGATGGAAGTCACGGCCATCAACAGGTTCATCGGGATGCCGATGCGCAGATAGTCGCTGAAGACGTAGCCGCCGGGGCCGTAGACCATCAGGTTGGTCTGATAGCCCAGCGGCGTGGCGAAGCTGGCGGAACCAGCCATCATGATCGCCATAATGAAGGGCTGAAAGTCTACGCCCAATTGCTGCGACGTGGCCATTGCGATGGGAAAGACAAGCGCCACGGCCGCGTTGTTCGTGATGACCTCGGTCAGGATCGACGTGACCAGATACACCGCGGCCAGCGCCAGCCAGGGGTGACTGCCCGCGGTGCCGACCACGGCGTCCGCGATGGCGCGGGCGGCGCCCGACACGTCCAGCGCCTTGCCGAACCCGAGCGCGGCGCCGATGACGATCAGCACGGGCCATTCGACGCTCTGGCGGGCGGTGGCGGTGGAGCAGCAGCGGGTGATGATCATCATCCCGGCCGCCAGCAAGCCGGCCTGAATCATGCTCAGCCAGCCGAGCGTGGCCAGGGCGACCATGGCCACGAGAATCCCGATCGCGATCAGGGCGCGGTCGTGCCGGCGCGGCGTCGAGTCTTCGATCGGCCGGGTCAGAAAGAAATCGCGGCTGTGTCGCTGCTGGGTTTCGAACGAGGGCTTGGCTTCCAGCAAGAGCATGTCGCCGGCGCGGAGTTGGATGTCGCCGATCTTGCCGCTGAGCCGCTCGCCATTTCGGGCGACGGCCAGCACGGCCGCGTTGTACACCGTCCGAAATCGCCCTTCCCGAATGGTCTGCCCGACGATGGGACAGGAGTCGGAAACGACCACCTCAAACAGGCAGCGGCGGTGCCGCGGGGCATCCAGTTTGAACACCTGGTCGGTGGCCGGGGCCAGGCCGCGCAGATTCTGCAGGTCGCGGATTGACTCAACCACCCCGGCAAACACCAGCCGGTCGCCCGCGTGAATCAGTTGATCGGGGCCGACCGCGACGATGCTTTCCTCGCCGCGTTCGATCTCGACCAGAAACGCGCCGGGGAGGCTGCGCAGGCCGCCTTCCTCGATCGTCTGCCCCACCAGGGCGCTGCCGGGCGGGACGATCATCTCGGCGGTGTATTCCCGCGGGTCCGCCAGCGGCGCGGAGACTCCGCGGTCGGGAAGCATCCTCGGGCCGAGAATCACCAGGAAGCCGAACCCGACGAGCGCGCAGGGCACGCCGATCCACGCGATGTCAAACATCCCCAGCGACGGCCGATCGGTGGCCGCCGTCATCAGGCCGTTGACCACCAGGTTGGTGCTGGTGCCGATCAGCGAGCAGGTGCCGCCCAGGATGGCCGCGTAGCTCAGGGGCAGCATGAGCTTGGAGGGGCTGAGTCGCAGCCGTTTTGCCCAGTCGCTGACGGCCGGGATGAGCATGGCCACCACGGGCGTGTTGTTCAGAAAGGCGCTCATGCCGCACACCGGCAGGATGACCCGAACCAGCGCGCCGCGTACGCCGCGCGGGCGGCCGAGCACCCGGTGGGCCAGCCAGTCGATCGCGCCGGTGGCCCGCAGGCCGGCCACGACGACGAAGAGCACGCCCACCGTCGCCATGGCCTCGTTTCCGAAGCCCGCCAGCCCGTCTGGAATGGAGAGCACAGGTTTCCACGTACCCGGCACGGGAAAGACCAGCAGCAGCGTCAGACCGCCGACGCAGACCGCGTCGGCTGGAAGTGACGTCAGTGCCAGGAAAAGGAAGACGATCAGCAGAACGACGAGTACGACGACGGCTTCCGCCCCCATAGGCTGCTCCGGGAACCAGGGGCAGAAACGATCGACGCGCGGGTTGTATTGCCGTGGCGCCCGCCGCCGGTCGCCGGGGCGGCGTGTGGGTCGTCCGGCGTGGTTATCGGCCAGGGGCGTGACGCTGACTTATGGGCCGCTGTGCGGCTGAACCGGACTCCCCCGCCGCCTGCGTCCGGGGTTCCGGGTCGGTCAGCGCACTTCGGTTATCGCTGCAATCGGCAAGTCAAGCGCAGCGCGACCCTAAACGATAGACGTCAGGAACGCCCGGATACCCGGCTTGTGCGCCGGTTCCTTCGGGCTGGATCGGACGAATCGGACACTCCATGGGGCGACTGACCGAAAGGCTGCGCAACTTCTGGCAGGCGGAAGAGGTGCCGCGATGGTTCGGCATCTCGATCGTCGTTGTCTATCTGGGCGGACTGGCGGGCGTGGCGCACATGGGCATGAGCTACGCCGAAGAGGACCGCGGTCGGACCTACCGTGCCGCGACGGAAACGGCATTTGAGCTGCTCGCCGATCGGCTTGGCGCGGTGGAAGAGAATCCGTCCGACCCGAGCGTGCGCACGGCGGCGCTGCAGAGGATTGTCCGCCGGCATGCCGCGGACCTGACCGTTTCGTCGCTGCGTGTCGTGAACGGCCAGCGGGTCGTGCTCGCGTCGATCGACGCGGGCGAGATCGGTTCGACCAGCCCGCTGAGTGCGGCCGGCTCGCTGACGCCGAATCGGCTGGAAATCGTCGACCTACCGGCCGAGCGTTACAACGGTCCCATGCGCGCGCTCCGCGCGCCCATCCGGCGGGACTACCAGCCCATCGGACTGTTCCTCGAAGGCGTTTCACCGGCGAGTCCGCCGCGCGGCGCGGGCCTGGCCGAACATGCCGACACGCTCATTGTTGTTTTATGTGCCTGCGGCGCGCTGCTGGTGGTCTACAGGCGGTTGCGACGGCAGATGCGAGGCGTCGCCCGCATCGCGCGGCAACTCAGGCAGCATGGCGATCGCATCGAGCAGGAGCTGGGCGCGCTGCGCGTGGCCGATTCGGCCGGCGCGCTCGCCCGGCAGTGGAATCATCTGATCGACACGGTCGAGACGCTTCAGGATGAGCTCAAGCGGACCCGTGCGACGGGCGAGCTTTCGAAGGTGCTTTCGCGCACGGGGGGCGGTGCGCTGGCAGAGGCGATGAACGCGCTGCCGAGCGGCGTCCTGCACGTCAACGAGGAAGGTCGGGTCGAATACGCCAACGCGGCCGGGCGGCGGCTCTTCGAACTCGGGTCCGACGGCGACGGCGAGGTGACGCTGGGGGACGTCCGGCCGAGCGAGGCGGCGGCGCCGCTGTTTCAGATCATCCGGCGGTCCGGGCTGGACGGCGGCACATTCGAGCCTTGCAACGAAATCTGCGAAGTCGGCGGCGCCGACGCCAAAGAGGGCGCCGACCGGAGTTCCTACCGCGTTCGCGTTTTTCCGCTGGGTAAGGGCAATCTCGGCAACGGCTGCCTCGTCATCGTTGAGGACGTCAGCCAGCAGGTCCGGGCGGAGAAGGCGCGGGAGGACTTCGTCTCGCAGGTCACGCACGAGCTGCGCGCGCCGCTGACGAACATCCGCGCCTACGCGGAAACGCTGTCCAGTGGCATGTTCGACGATCCGAAGGTGATGACCGAGTGCTACAACGTCATCACCAAAGAGACGCGCCGGTTGTCGCGACTGATCGACGACATCCTGAGCGTCTCGCAGATGGAAGTCGGCAGTATTCAGCTTCAGATCGGCGACGTCGACCTCAAGACGCTGCTGACCGAGTCCGTGCGCGACGTGCGCGGACTGGCCGAGGAGAAGAACATCGACCTGCGCCTGACGCTGCCGGCCAAGATCGAGACGCTGCACGCTGATCGCGACAAGCTGGCCGTCGTCATCAACAACCTGCTGGGCAACGCGCTGAAGTATACGCGGGAGTCTGGCGCCGTCATCGTCGGCTGCCAGGTCGGCGCGACCGAGGCGATGATCACGGTCAAGGACAACGGCATCGGAATCGATGCGAGCGATCATCAGCGGGTGTTCGAGAAGTTTCAGCGCGCCCACGATCCGGAAGTCCAGAACCAGACCGGCAGCGGGGTGGGCCTGTATACGGCGCGCGAGATCGTGCGCCGACACGGCGGCGACATCGACCTGATTTCGGAAAAGGGCGCCGGATCGACGTTTATCGTTCGCCTGCCGCACGTCGCGTCGCGCGCCGGGTCGCTGTCAAGCGTGCAGGGGAGTTGAGGGGCGGCTGCGGCTGAATCGCGGCCGCCGCCGGGCGGACGCATGGATGGGACAAACGTATGGCCAGGATACTGCTCGCGGACGACGACGCTCACACGGTGCGGATCATGTCGCTGTGGCTGACCCGCAACGGCCACCAGACGCTGGAGGCTCGGACGGGCGCCGCGGCGGTCGAGATTCTGTCGGCGGCGGGCGCGGACATGCTCATCTCCGACATCAACATGCCGGAGATCAACGGGCTCGAACTTGTGGACAAAGTCCGCGGTGAACTCAAGTTGAGTATTCCAATCATCGTTCTGAGTTCGCGCTGTGACCAGACCGCGCTGGCCAACCGCCTCAAGGCGCAGGGCGCGGAGCTGTATCCCAAGCCGTTTGTGCCGTCGAAGCTGGTGCGCGACATCGAGCGGTTGCTGGCGGGGAGAAGCCACGAAGCCACGGAGCCACAAAGCAACGACCCCGCCCTCCACCATGCCTGACACACCCGTCCAATGGAATGCAGATCAGCCGCCCGCAGCGGGACTGCTCGTGCAGATCAAGAGCATGCGCGAGCGGCTCCGGTCAGGCGAGGGTGCGGGGGACATGATGTCGGCGCTCGATACCGTCGACCAGGCCGCGCACCTCGTCGTGTGCGAACATGCCGGCATGGCGGACGAGTTACTCGGCCTGTACGACCAGCTCGGCGCCGTATTCGACATTACGCGGCAACTGCCCAACGTGATGGACGAGCCGCAGGTCAAGGCGCTCTTCGCCCGCACGATCACGGCCACCTACAACCGTCATCTGGTCGCCTTCGCGGACGGCGGCAAGGGGAGATGGCGTTATGAATCGCTGGCCGGCGACGTGTCCCGGCTTCAGGAATCCCCGTGGGTTGCGTCGTTTCTCGATCGGGCGGCGGACGCGCAAATGGTGATCGTTGAGCCCGCGGCCGATGAGGCCCGCGCCAGCGGCATCGTCGAAATCCTGGCGGCGCCGATCGTCTGCAACACCGAACTGATCATGATCGCGCTGGTCGTCCGCGAAACGACGACCGACGAGCTGCGCGCCGCCGACATGAACCTCGCGGACGTGCTGTGCGCGTATTGCGCCGACCTGATCGCCAACATCCGCCTGCACCACCAGCTTCGCCAGGTCTCGGTCGACCTGGTGCGGTCGCTGGTGGCGACGGTGGATCAGAAGGATCCGTATACGTCCGGCCATTCCATCCGGGTCGGTTACTACGCGACGCAACTCGGCCGGCAGATCGGGCTGAACCATGAAGACTTGCAGATGCTCGAGTGGTCGGCGCTGCTGCACGACGTCGGCAAGATCGGGATCCGCGACGAAGTGCTCAAAAAGCCGGGCAAGCTGACGGACGAGGAGTTTGAGCACATCAAGGAGCACCCCGTGCGCAGCTTCGAGGTCGTCCGCCGCGTGCCACAACTGGCGGGCGCACTCGACGGGATCCGGCATCACCACGAGCGCTACGACGGCAGCGGGTACCCCGACGGGCTGGCCGGGCGGGACATCCCGCTCCAGGCGCGCATCATCCAGGTGGCTGACATCTTCGACGCGCTGACCTCCAGCCGTTCCTACCGCAAGGCCTTCGACTGGCGGAAAGCGATCAGCATCATCGAGGACGAGGCGGGGACCACCGTCGACCCCGAACTGGCCGCTGAATTCGCCCGGTTCATCCGGCAGCGTTGTGAAGCAGAGGACGACGGGCCCTGGCAGGCGCTCTTCGAGGAGGCTGAGGCTATGCTGCTTAAGGAACCGGACGAGCAGACGAAGGAGGATGGGACGCCCCGATGAGCCTGAACGTACTTCTGCCCTGGTTGCCGATTGTGCTCGCCGCAGGCGTCGGCGCGCGCCTCCTTGGGGCGCGCCGGGGATTCCTGCTGGCGTCGTTGTGTACGGTGTTCTGGGTTGCCCTCGTCTGCGCTTCCCCCCCCCCGGGATTCTGGGACCGACCGTGGAGCGCCGCCGTCATCGCGGCCGGCGCGATGTCGATCCTGGCGATCGGCTCGTGGACCGCGACGTCCACGCGACCGACGGCGGCCAAGGCGCCTCAGACGCGGCTGCCGGCGCCGTCTGCGACCGATCCGACGCACGCGGACACGCAGGCGCACGTCATCGTGCAGGACACGTCGATGGGCGGCATCGCGGCCGCCATCGAGCAGTTCGACGACTGGCTCGAGACCAATCGCAACGACAACGACCCCTGGCCCGAGTTCGGCGAGTTTGCCCGCTCGGTGCTCTACCAGTGCTGCCAGGCGACGCACGTCAAGCTCTATCGCATCCTGTGCGAAGGCGGAGACCTGGTGCCGCTGCGCGAGGTCGATCCGTTCGATCAGCAGGAGCTTCGCAGCACGAGAAAGGGCATCATCGGGCACGTCGTGACCAGCGGCCGCGCGTTCCTGGCCGGCGATCAGACGCAGGGAGAACTCGTGACGGCGCTCGCCGCCGAGTCGGACGAGCCGCTGGCGTGGGTCTTTCCCGTGTCGCAGGGCGCCCGTCGCATCGGCGTCGTGACCGTTGGGCAGTTCAACGGCAACGCGGCGGACAATCGCCCGTTGCTGCGGGCGTCGGCGCTGCTGATCAACCATTTCTGGAACTGTCTGGGCGAGGCGTGTCGCGGCCGCAGCGCCGGGCGTCTCGACCCGGTCTCCGGGCTGCTCGTTCGCGAGGCGTTCTTTGCCAGTGCGGAGCACGGGCTTAAGCAGGCCTATGGGCAGGGCGAGCCGGCAGTGATCGCCGTGATCGCGTTGGAGCAGCTTCGCCACCTCAACGACAACGGCCAGTGGGAACTTGCGGATCAGGTCATCCGCGAGTCCGCGGCGCTGTTGCAGCGGAAGGTGCGCACCGATGATTGCCTCGGTCGCTTCGACGGCACCCGTTTCTTGCTGTTCCTGCGGCGCGTCGACTCGAACCTGGCGATGCTCATTCTGGAGCAGTTGATGTCCCGCCTGAAGGCGCTGTGCGGCAACGAGGCGCGGTGGGGTGTGGCCGTGCGCGTACGGTGCGGCGTGTCCGGCAGCGGCACGACGCGGCCACCGCTGACGGCCATGGTGGCGCAGGCCATGCGCATGTGCCGTCAGGCGCGGATCGACGAAGTGAACATCGCCAGTGACCTGGAAGCAGGCACTAGGGGAAGAAGCCACGAAGCGACGAAGGGGGGAGAAGGCACGGAGGCACTCAGGCACGAAGGCACGAAGGGGGAAGCGGGTAAGGAGGCACTCAGGGCCGGGGGAGGGGATGGAGATTCGAAGGAGGCGCCGCCGGTGACGGCGGGGGCTGAGTCGTCCGCGGCGACCGGCGGCGGAGCGCGGACGTGAAGATCGAGACGCAACAGGTCGGCACGGTCGAGGTGATCAAGCCGATCGGGACGCTCGTGGAAGACGATGCGACCGTCTTCGCACAGCGCTTGAAGCGCCGGCTGTCGACCTCAAACGCCCGCGTTGTGCTGGACCTGTACGAAGTGCCCTACGTCGACAGCACGGCGCTGGAGGCCCTGCTTGACGCGGCGGAACAGATGGAACAACGCACCTCGCGCCTGCGGCTCGTCAGCGTCGCCCCGACCGTGCGCGAAGTGCTGGAACTGACGGGCCTGTCCAAGCGGATGCAGTTCTTTGAGCAGGTGCAGGATGCGGTGAGGAGCTTTCTCTAGGAAGGCACGAAGGCACGGAGGGGAAGAGGGCACGGAGCCACGGAGGGGGACAAAAACACGGAGGCAGGAAGCCACTAATCCATGAAGCGACGGAGGGAAGAAGGCACGAAGGGAAGAAGGATCGGCCATCGTATGGCGGTTGAGGAAGTGGTGTGCGATTGTTGTTCTTAATTTGTTATTCGCTATTCGCCATTCGCTATTCCTCCAGTGATTGAACAGGCGGTCAAACTCGGCGAGCAGTTGATCTCGGAAGGGCTGATCAGCCCCGACCAGTTGGCGGCTGCGCTGGCGCGGCAGCAGGAGGGGGGCGGGCGGCTCGGCAGCAACCTGATCAACATCGGCGCCATCTCGTCGACGGCGCTGGTCAATGCCCTGTCCAAGAAGCTCGACGTCCGCGGCTGCGTGCTCCGCCACGGGCTGATCGATCCGAAGGCGGCCCGCAGCATCTCCAAGGAAGAGGCGCAGCGCCTGCGCGTGCTTCCCATGTTCCGCGTGCGCGACGAACTGACCGTGGCGATGGTGGAGCCGCAGTCGCTGCCCACGATGGACCGACTCCGGCAGCTCACCGAATGCGACGTGCGGCCGGTGCTCGTGCTCGAGGAGAACCTGGAGGAGTTTCAGCGCAAGTACCTGACCGAAGAGGTCACCGTCGACGCCTTCCTCGCCACCATCGAGGAATCCGACGTTCAGATCACCGAGCATGAGGCCATCGACGAAGGCCCCGTCACCGACCTGGACAAAATGGTTGATGGCAGCCCGGTGGTGAACCTGGTCAACCTGGCCATCATGACCGCCCTGCGCGACGGCGCCAGCGACATCCACGTCGAGCCGGATCGCGATGCGACGCACATCCGCTATCGCATCGACGGCCGCCTGCGCGAACTGCTTCACCCGCCGCGCAACATGCACGCGGCTATCGTCTCGCGCATCAAGGTCATCGGGCGGATGGACATCTCCGAAAAGCGCCTGCCGCAGGAAGGCCGCGTCCACATTGTGGCCGACGGCCGCGAGATCGACCTGCGCGGCTCGAGTATGCCGACGATCCTGGGAGAGAAGATCGTCATCCGCATTCTCGACAAGAGCAATCTGAGCTTCGAACTCGGCGCGCTGGGCGTGGGCGAACGCGATCGCATGGCCATCGAGGCGATGGTGCGCAGTCCGTACGGCCTCATGCTCGTGACCGGTCCGACCGGCAGCGGCAAGACGACGACGCTCTATTCGTGCCTGGACCTGCTGCGCGACGAAGGCACGAACATCGTCACGATCGAAGACCCGGTTGAATACCAGCTTCCGCTGATCAACCAGATTCAGGTCAACGACGGCGTCGGCCTGACCTTTGCCCGCGCACTGCGCTCGATCCTGCGGCAGGATCCGGACATCATCATGGTGGGCGAGATGCGCGATGAGCCCACGGCGCGGGTGGCCGTGCAGGCGGCGCTGACGGGGCACCTGGTGCTCTCCACGCTGCACACCAACGACTGCCCCGGCGGCGTGATGCGCCTGCTCGACATGGGCATCGAACCGTACCTGATTTCGTCCAGCGTTCTGGGCTTCGTGTCACAGCGACTGGCCCGCAAGATCTGCCCGTCGTGCGGCGCGTCCTATTATCCGTCGGCGAGCCTGCTGCAGAGCGTAGGCTGGGAGCATCGCACGAACGACCTGTTCCACAAGGGGGAGGGCTGTCGGGAGTGCCACAACACCGGCTTCCGCGGGCGTATCGGCATCTATGAGATCATGATCATGGATGCGGAATTGCGTCGCCTGGTTCAGAGCGAAGCCAACGAGGCGGGCATTCGCACCTACCTGGCCCAGTCCGGGTGGCGGACGCTGCGGCACAAGGCGCTCGATCTGGTCGAGGCGGGCGACTCGACGCTTGAAGAGGTCTTACGGGTGACGCGCAGCGAGACGGTGGACGTGGGCGATCCCACCGGCAGCGGCCTGACGGAGGCGACGGCGTGAACCTGACCTACCAGGCGCTCGACCCGTCCGGCAAGCGCGTCACCGACGTGATCGAGGCCGGCGACGTCCGCGAAGCTGTCGAAAAGCTGCGGCGCAGCGGCCTGCTGGTTACAGAGATCACGCCGGCCGCCAGCAAGCCTCGCGCGGCGCCTGCGCGTGGGCGTCGCCGGGCCGCCGATGCGCGACTGACGCTGAAGCCGCTTCTCTTTCTGACCAAGCAGATGGCCATGCTGCTCAAATCGGGCGCCGGCGTCGTGCCGGCCCTGACCGCGGTGCGCAGGCAGTTGCGCAAGCCCGGGCACATTGCCATTGTAAATCAGCTTATTTCAGATCTGGAGCAGGGCGCGCCGCTGGCGGACGCGATGGGCAAGCACCCGCGCTCGTTCGAGCCCAGCTACCGCGCCGTGATTGCCGCCGGTGAGGCCAGCGCGACGTTGCCCGACATGTTTGAACGGCTGTGCGGCATTCTGGGGCGGCGGCGGGCGCTGCGGAACAAGATCATCGGCGCCCTGGCCTATCCCGCGTTTCTGACGTTTCTGTGTACGAAAGTGCTGCTGGTGCTGCTGCTGTTCGTGATCCCGCGCTTTGCGGGGATGTTCGAGACGCTGCGGCTCGACCTGCCGGCTTCGACCGAGTTCCTGCTCCATGTGTCCACGTCGCTGCGGGCCTACTGGGAGTGGCTCGTGGTCGGCGCCGGCACGTTCATCATCGCGATCACCGTCGGCCTGGCGTCAGCGGCGGGGCGGCAGTTTCTGATCAACGTTCAGACGGAAGTCCCCCTGTTCGGGCGGCTCGCGTCCCGGCTGATCCAGGGGCAGTTGTTTCGGACCCTGGGCACGCTGATTGAGTGTCGCGTCGGACTGCTTGAGGCCCTCGAACTCTGCCGGGGCGTGACCTCCAACGCCCGTTTTCAGAAGCTGATTCATGACATCGAAGGTTCGGTGACCGCCGGTGACCAGATCAGTGCCGCTCTGATGCGGTCGGGTTTTATCAGTCCGTCGATCTACTACTCCGTTCACACGGGCGAGGAGAGCGGCAATCTCGGCCCTGCGATCAGCTTCTGCGCCCAGTCGCTGGAGGACGATAATGCGGAGCTGATCGGTACGATCACCCGTCTGTTTGAGCCGATGATCCTCCTGATCATGGGCCTGGTGGTCGGAACGGTGGCCGTGTCGCTCTTCCTTCCGCTGTTCGACATGACGGCGGCCATCGGATGAGGCATCGGAACCCGAGGATGGTTCAAGTTTGATTGCTCTATTGCGTCCATCACTGAAGCAGTCGCGTGTGGCTCTGGACATTTCACCCACGGCCGCGCGGGCGGTGCAGTTGCGCCGCACCGCCGATCGGTGGCTCGTCACTGAGATGGTCGAAACGCGGCGCGCCGCGGCGCCGGAGAAGGAAGACGCGGCCGAGCTTTCCCAATGGATCATGGAGTGCATTGAGCGGGGCACGTTCAAGGGGCGTCGGGTCGTCGCCCAACTGGGTCCGCCGGACATTGAACTGCACGCCATCGAGCTACCGAGCCTGGCGAACTATCCCGAGAACGAAGTGGACGACATCGTCCACTGGGAGATCAAGCGGCTTGCCTCCTCAAGCCTGGCCGACGTGGAGACGGCGCACTGGGAGATTCCGCACGGCGCCGGCCGCGCGCCCAACGTGATCGGCATCGCCGCCGCGCACACCGCCGTGAATCGAGTCAGCCAGGCGTGTCATCTCGCCGGGCTGGAATGTACACGGGTGGACGTCGGCCCGGTCGCGCTGAACCGGGCGGGGCTTTATCTTCACGAGTTTGGCCCGGCCGAAGTCTGGGGCGTGCTGGATCTGGGGGCGCGGCAGTCGCGGCTCGTGCTGTGTCTGGGCGAAACGCCGGTGCTCGCCCGCAGCGCCGGTCCGGGCGGGCACGTCTGGTCGCAGCGCATCGCAGACGAAATGAAGCTCTCCTGGGACGCGGCGGAAGTACACAAGTGCGACCACGGCATCGCACCCTCCTCGCGCGGGGTGCGACAGTCCGGCGACGGGCCGACGCCCAGCCGCGAGGTCGCCGCGATGCTGTTCGGCGTGATGCGCCCGACGCTGGCCAAACTGGTGGATGAGATCGAGCGCTCCTATTCGTATGTGCTGAGTTGCTACCCCAAGGCCCGGGCCGCAGATCTCATTCTGTGCGGCGGCGGCGCCTGCATGCGCGGGCTGGCCGAGTTTCTGGGCAAGAGTCACGGCATCCCAGTCAAGCGTCCGGGAGACTACCTCAACGCGCCCGGCTGCCGGCTGGGGCTGGAGACTGAGAGCCGCGTGCCGCTGGAACGCTGCCTGACCGCGGTCGGGCTGGCGCTGGAGGCCGACGTGCCATGATTGCCGTCAACCTCATCCCGAAACAGCAGACGCTGACGCGACGACGGCGCCGGCACCTGACCCGCTGGGGCATCATCATCGGCACGACGGGGGTCGTGGCGCTGGTTCCCCTGGCCTCGGGGATATCCGCGCACGCCCGCGCCGCCTCGCTGAGTTCGGAACTGCGGACCACGCAGACGCGTTACAACGACGTCCAGGCCGAGTTGATCACGGTCACGACGTCGATCGCGGAGGTGACGAATCAGATCGACGCGGCGGCCGCGCTGCGCGGCAAGCGATCGTGGACGGCGCTGATTGCGATGATCGGTCGGGTCGCGCCCGAGGACATGTGGCTGACGTCGCTGTCGACCGATCCGGCGATGCCGGGCGGATCGCGGGCCACGAGCGGACAGATGACCCTGGGGGGAAGTGCGCGGACGAATGTCGCCCCGGCCGCATCGGGGCAGCGGGTGATCATCGAGGCGCCGCGGCGCCTGGTGATCCAGGGTTTCTCGAGCCGCCAGCAGTCGATTCTGGAACTGATGCGCGGGCTTAAGGGAACCGGCGTGTTTGATGAAGTGACGCTGCGCAGCTCCGTCCAGGAGCCGTCGCTGCGCGGCGTGCCGGTGGATTTTGATCTGTATCGGTTCGAGCTGGTCTGCGGGTGGTGATGTCCAAGTACTCCTCCATGTCCATCATCGGGATCGACGCGGCGGGCGCGCTGATCGCCGCCGGCCTCATCGGCACGGTGATCTGGTACGTCAGCGGTCCGCAGATGACCAGCCTCAAGGAGGTTGAGACGCGCAGCCAGGCGCTGCGGCAGTTGCGGTCCGAACTGGCGGAAATCTCGGCGACGCTGGACAGCCGCCGGCAGGATCTGGGCGTGCTCGAAGACCGCCTTCAGCGTGAAGGGGCCATGCCGTCGCGCACACCGGTCGAGTCCGATCTGGGCACGCTGAACGAACTGCTGCGCAAGAACAACGTGCGCGTCGCGCGCATCGTTCCGCTGCCGAGACAGGAGTACCCCGGCCTGCTGGAGCTGCGCTATTCGTGCGAGGCGGTCGGACGGATGCCCGACGTGCTGGCGTTCCTGCGCGATCTGGAGCGTAATCCCTTCTGGACCGACGTCAGTTATCTGAGCATCAAAGAATCGCAGCCGTCGCCGGGCGCGGATGAAGACCTCCAGGCGGTGGCCTTCGCCATCAGCCTCTTTTCATCCGGACTGGAGCCCTCTTCCGCCGCCGCCCTTCCGGCGACCTCGCGACCGCTCCTGCCGGAGGCGGCGCCGCCGATCGCGCGGCCGTAAGTTACGATCGGGGTGGTACGTGAACGACCGCAAGAAGAGATTGTACGCGATCATCCTCGGCGGCGCCCTGACGGCGCTTGCGACCGACAAGCTGATGTTCGGCGGCAAGACGACCGGCCCGGACGAGGCCGCCGCATCTGAACGGCGGGCGCGACCGGCGGCGCTGTCAGGCGTAAGCGGCACGGCCACGTTTGCCATGGCGGCCGGCGGAACCGCGATTCCCGAGTTGCCCTTTCCGCGCGCCCTGCCGCCGTATGACCCCGGCATCGATCGTCGCGATTTGTTCGAAATGCCCGCTCCGATTTACGAACGTCTGTGGGGCAAGGGAACCGGGGGGGGGCGCGGGCCGCGCGGGATGCGGGCCGAGCCTGAGCTGACCGGCCTGGAGCGATTCAACAACGCGAAGCATCGCCTGCTCGCCGTCCTGACCTACGAGGGGCGGGCGGTGGCCGTCGTGGATGATTCCCGACTGCGCGAGGGCGATACGCTCGACGAATGCCGCCTGATCACGATCGATCCGGCGGCCGGTCGAGCCGAATTCGCGTGTCAGGACGGCAATGTCGCGCTGCTGGTGCATCCGAAAAGCAAACCGCAGGGCTGATAAGTGATCGGCCTTAAAGGGGGCGGGGGGCGGCGTCGATACTCAATCAGCAATCGTGAGCGCGAGCGCGCTGACGACGGGGTTTCCTGGGTTTCGCGAGAAGAATCAAGATGACCGTTTCCGCACAGCACAAACGAGCGTTCAGCCTGGTCGAAGTCGTCATCGTCATTGTCATCATCGGCGTCATTGCCGCCATCGCCGTTCCGCGCATCAGCCGCGGCGCCAAGGGCGCCGGCGACGCGGCCGTGCGAGGGAGTCTGGCGGCACTGCGCAACGCCATCGACCTGTACGCCGCCGAGCATGGCGGGTCGCTGCCGGGCGCCGACGGCCTCGAAGCGACGCTCAAGGAACAGCTCATGGACAAGACGGACATCAACGGCGTCGTCGGCAACGTCGCCGGCACGCACATCTACGGTCCATATCTGCGCGGCAGCGGCTTCCCGCCGCTCGAGGTCGGCCCCAACAAGGGTGCGGCCGGCGTGGACATGCAGAACACTGGTCCCGCCATTGACGAGACCAAGACCACGATGGGCTGGTGCTACAACTATCTGACCGGCGACATCATCGCCAACACGGACGACCAGGACGAGAACAGCAAGCCGTACGACGAGTATTGATCCGGCGCCGCCGCGCGCCGCCTCGGCACACGACCGCGCCTGGCTCGCCCAGGTTCGCGCGGTGGGCGGATGGCGGGGCCAAACGTGCTCGATCTCGCTCCGCGATTCCCGGCGCCCGCGTTCAACGGAACGCGCGGCGCCCCCTTTATTGGGGGCGCGGACGTACCGCTGTGTGCATGAATCGTTCGACCCACGTCATGCGCGCCGGCAGGCCGTGAGCCGGTGAGGCGTGCGGCGCGTGCCGCGCACGCCGCCTGGGGCGGACCTCAGCCCCACAGTCCGAGCGCCGTGACGGCGATCCCGCCGGCGCGAATGACCTCATAATCCGTGTCCAGCGGCGTACGACGGTCCCAGTAGCCACCGCCGTAACGAAACTCCACGACGCCGGCCTCACGCGGCTGGCGCGAGAACGTGAGCGGACCTGCGCCCGGCGCGACTGGTACGTGCCGGACGTGTTCCATGACGGCATCGGGGATCCGCGGCGGGAAGTTGACGTTCCAGAAGGCCGGTGCCGTATGGACCCTGGGCAGGAGGTCGGCAATCACGGCGACGGCCGCCCGCGTGGCGGCTCGCCAGTCGATGTCGACGTCCTTAAGTATCGCCTGCGACAGCGCGATGCTGGCGACGCCGAGAATCGCGGCCTCGCGAGCGCCGGCCACCGTGCCCGAATAATAAACATCCACGCCGGAATTGGCGCCGCGATTGATCCCGGACAGCACGAGGTCCGGCGGCTGGGGCAGCAGTTCAGCGATGGCCAGCCGGACGCAGTCCGCGGGCGTTCCATCGACCGTGTACACCGGGCCGAACGGCTCGTGGGTGACGCGCCGCACCTCGATCGGGCGGTGCAGCGTCAGAGTATGGCTGCATGCGGACCGCTCCGTGCCGGGTGCGACGACCTCGACGTCCCCCAACGCGCGGGCGGCTTCAAACAGGGCGCGCAGCCCGGGCGCCGCGATGCCGTCGTCGTTGGTCAGCAGGATCCGCGGGCGTTCAGCGGGCGTTGACATGTACGGTGAACTAATCGGACGGGCCGCCGCGATCAAGGGTGGCCGCGACGAAGGGCGAATCGTACGCTTGACTCTGGTCGGCACGGCCTCGTCGCGAGCGCGTCCGGTTTGCAGCGCCGCGGTCGGGGATGATGGAAGGAAGCACTTGCAGGGTAGGGATGGGGTCGAGCGATGTCGGGGTCGGGTCTTGCGCGTAACGAGGTAGCGGTCGAATTACCGGCCGATGCACCGACGGTGCGTCTGACCACCGGGTTCGACGGGGCCAATCCCCGTACCTGGCTGCTCAAGCGCCCCGCCACCATCATCGGGTCGCGGCGTCCGGCCCATATCGTCATTCACCATCACAGCGTGGCCGAGGCGCACTGCGCAGTGATCTGCGCCGGCGACAACGTCCTTCTGTTCGATCTGTGTACCGACGGGGGCACCGTCCGCAACGGCGGGCGCATCCGGCTCGTTCATCTGAATCATCGCGATACGGTCCGCGCCGGCGACACGGAGTTCCTGGTCGAGATCATTGCCCGGGCGAACGCCCGGCGGCCCGTGTTCCATCGGCGGAGCATTGCCGGTCCGGTGGCGCCGCCCCTGCGGGCGCGGGTGCCGCTGGTGCTGTGCCGCGAGGACGGCCGCGCCTGGCGGTTGACCCGCCCGGCGGGCGCCGTCGGCCGCAAGGAGGGCCTGGCGATCACGCTTGACGATGACCAGGTGCGCGAGGTCCACGCGCTGCTGTTTTGCAGCGGCGACCACTGGTACGTGCAGGATCTCGGCGCGGGCGGCGACGTGCTCGTGAATGGCTGGCCGGCGCGGGTGGCGCCGCTGGCCATCGGCGACGCTTTTCAGCTTGGCGGTCAGAAGCTGACCGTCCAACCGGCGGAGTTTGAGGCGCCGGAGGTGGTTGAGTTCCCGGAGCATGCCCCGGCCGCGCCCACGCGAGAATCTGACGCGGCGCGGCCTGAGGTCGCGGCCCCGGCGATCACCCTGGCGCCCGAACCGTCGCCGGAACCGCTGCGCGACGTCGGCGACGCCGACGTGGGCCGACGCCTGGCCGACCTGAAGGATGCGCTCAACCGGACCTGGGCGCGGCTGAACAAGTGGAAGCTCGACATCGTCGATCGCGGCGGTACGCTGACCGACGCCCAGACGAACCTCTCGCGGCGCATCGCCGAACTCGACGCCCGCGACGCCGCCATGCGCGGCCTGCTGCACGATCTGACCCGTTTCCACGAGATGCTGACGCAGTGTCACATGGACATTTCACGGCGGCGGGAGTAGAGGGGAGCGTCGGCCCAGGGTCGCTGCCCGATCCGGAAATTCCTGTGCGCGGGACTTGACACGTCCTGTTTTGTGTGACATAATTGTTCATCATGATCGCGTTGCGTTCTTCGAGTTCATCGTCCCGGTCCAGTCGCGACCCACAAGGTCGTCCGGGGAGGTGGCGCGCTGAGCAGTAACGCCTGATCAGAACGCGTAACATCAAAGCCGGTCGGCCTCACAAGGTCGGCCGGTTTTTTTTGTTGTCTGAGTTTCGATGGTGGCCGTTGTCGCGGCGAAGCCACGTTTCCGGTGCCGCTGCGCGCATCACGCGCTCAGGCAGCCGTGGACTCGGTTGCTTGTCATCGTTGACGTATGCATCGATCCGCAGCCAGGGAGCGTTGAGGCGCGCCCTTGAGGCATGCAACAGTGTGTGGAAGGCATAGCCGCGGTGGCGCGGCCTCCGCCGCGAAGGCGGGAGAGACGCCCCGAGCGTCGGGCGATCGATGCGCCGGGCGCTTCGGCGTCTGGGCATCGAGCCCGCTGCCTTCCTGTGAATCGCGGGACGCTTTCGTCCGCTCTCCGATAGCGTTCCAACGCGTTTGGTGTGGACGGTAAAGCGGGCGTGGAGCCCGCCGCTCTCTGCTAAGGAGATGGCACGCCGCAAGGAAAGTGTGAGGTTCGACTCCTCTGCCGTCCGGTGAGACAGTGAATGGCGAATAACGAATAGCGAATGACAAATGAAGAACGGATGACGTACCCTAAGGGTGCCGACATTGGCAGCGTCGAGTGTCAAACCTAATCGAGAGCACGTTTCCAGTGGTGTTGCTCGATCTCATGTCGCGTGCATCCTTACTTCTTCATTCGTTATTCGCCACTCGCCATTCGTTATTCCTCGCGAGGAGCGTAAAGCGGCGGTCGGCGCCGCCCCCGTCTCGAAAACGGGTGGGCCTCCGGAAGGTGGCTGGGGATCGTGACCTCTGCGCTCCGATGGGGTGGAACGGCGACGCGGACGACGCGAATGCGATGGGCTTGCGGTGCGAATCCAGAATCACATGCTGGGAGACTGGGTGGATGGAGTCAGGCGACCCGGCCGCTCTTCATTCGTTATTCGCCATTCGCTATTCGTTATTCCATTCTCAACAAGCACTCTGAAACCGCACCCCCAGAAACGACGCCAGGGCTTCCGCGATGCGGCGGGTCTTGTCGTAGTTGAACCCGACGGCCAGCTTGAGCCGCCGGCCGCCCTTGACCAGGCTGATCGGGTAGTAGACGACCCGCGCCTTGCGATAGTAGATGCGGCGGCGTTCCATATGCACCGCGTCGGCGGCCAGGGCGTGCGTGAGGCGAATCAGCGGCAGCCCTGCCAGCCCCCACCAGCGCTGGACCGTGCCGCGTCGCCGATCGACGGTCGCTCCGCGGCGGCGCAGCAGCAGATACGCCCCGGCCCCGGCCATCAGCCAGCCGGCCAGATCGACGTAATAGGGCGTGACCAGGTGCGTCATGCGCTGCTGTTCGACCCAGCCGTATCCGTACCGCATCAGCGCAATGCCGCCGACCACCAGCATCAGCCCCTCGACCACGCCGAAAAACTCCGGCGTGCTGCGCAGGGCGAACTTCTCGTTGTCCGATAAAGTGACTTGGCGCATGGTAGACTTCCCGCGGACGCTGCGGCCGGCGAATGGTGCGGGCGTCCGTGGTACAGTATACGATTTACGGCTTGGCGGGGGATCGGCTTCCTGGTGGTGGCGCCGCGGCCGCAATTTATAGGGGATCAGCAAGATTGCCGAGCCGGGCGACCCACATGTCAAACCGCGGGCACGCCGCGCGCATCGCGGCAAGTCCGATCCGCCCCGCCGCGAGTATGCCGTGGCGAACCTTGTTGTAGCGCGGAGCGACGGCCACAATGCGCTTCGACGGCGCCGTCGTCGTGTCGTCGTCGATCAGTTCGGGACCGCCGCACGCGTCGACAATGCGCTGAAAAACTGATTCAAGCTGAGGAACCTCCAGCGTGCGGGCGATTTCGCCCGGCCGGGTGAACAGCAGCGCCTCGAACTCGTGCAACTGTACATAGGGGATGAACCGCCGGGCATCGAATGACTTCCCGAGGAGTGTGCCGAGCTCTTGTGTCATTCGTGCCTCAATGGCTTCGACCCGGGCGTGCGCGTCCGGCCGATCGACGGTGGCGCGCCAGTCGTCCGGCAGGCCGTAGTAGTCGACCATCGTTGTAATCGTGCAGGTGGGGTCGCCCTTGAGGGCATGTTCGATGTCGCGGCTGGCGGCGGACCATTTTTTGATGCCGCCGTGCTTGTGCTGGCCGGGTTTGCCGAACATCGAGGCGGTCACGTACACGCCCGACCTGGCGAGTTCCGGGGCGAGCACCTCCTGCACGAAGATCAGTTCGGTTCGCCCCTCGACCAGCGCCCGCACCCTACTCATGCACCGGCCCCCCGGCGATGACGTTCTTCTGCCAGAGTTCGCCCAGGGTGTAGTCCTCCAGCCAGCCGGCCAGCGCGGCCGCGTCCAGTCGCTCGAAGACGGAGGCTCCGTCGCGCCGGCTAACGACGATGACGTCCTGCGGCTCGAACTGGCTGACCAGCGGCGCAGATTGCGTGCTGACGATGACCTGCGTCTGCGTGGCGGCCTCCTTGAACATAGCCGCGAGGATCTCCAGCGCCTGAGGGTGCAGGCCGAGTTCCGGCTCGTCGAAGAGCATGGTCGAGGGCGGATTCGGCTGCAGCAGGGCGGTGGCCAGGCAGATGAACCGCAGCGTGCCGTCGGAGAGCTGGCTGGGGTGGAACGGATAGTCGCTGCCGGGCTGGGTCCACTCCAGGAGCACATCGTCGACATCGGGTGTCTCAATGGTCCGGAGCTTGAGATCGTCAATGAACGGGGCGACGAGGCGGACCGTGTCGCGGAGTTGCCGGAACCGCTGCGGCTCGCGGGTTCTCAATTCGAGCAGGAACGGCGCCAGATTGGATCCGTCGGACCGAAGCCGCTCATTGTCGCGCATGCTACGGCGATGTCGGACGGCGGCCGTCTCGGTGGTGTCGTGGAAGTGGTAGACGGTGCAGCCGACGATGGCGGCACAAATCTTTCGCCCGACACCTAGCTCAGGGTCGTCAGTAGATGGACTCTCAGGCGACAATGGTGCTGACTCCTTGTGACCGTGACCCCAATAGCGCTCCCAAACCTCGTCGGCATGAAACCAACTGTGCTCCGACTCAAATACCAAGCGATCGTCAGTGGTTCCCGCAAGTTCCGCGCTGTATCCAATCGAACCGATGTGCAGCCGAACCTCGATCGCTCGAGAGTGCTTTCGTCCGAGGTGTAGGAACCTCTCGGCACCACCGCCCTTCGCCACGTGAAGCTGCAAGCGATGACTGACGATAGCGCCGAGTAAGGCGAACAAGCCAATGAAGTTGCTCTTGCCCGCGCCGTTCGCGCCAATGAGTACGTTTAGGTTCGAGAGCGAGAAATCCTTCAACTCCCGAATGGACTTGAAGCCCTGGATCGTCAGCTTGTCGAGCGAGCTACGCATGGCTGTCGATCATACCGCGCCGGGCGGCGTCGTGCCGCCTACTCTTGTAGTGATTCCGTCGGGACTGATCAACTCCCAATCCGCCCGGCTGGAGCCAGGCGGTCCCGGGCGGGGTCTGCGGCACCGGGCTTGGTTCGCCGACCGCGTCGGGAAGGGTGCTCACGTCGATGAACCGCTCGGGCACCGCGTTTTTGCCCATCCCCCCGCGACGCGGTAGAGTCCGACTCGCGCCGGTTGAACGGCGTTTTTCAGACTTCGCGAGCAAACACGAGCAAGCAATGGAAGAGCCGGATCGTTTCAAGCTGGAGCGGATGAAGAAGCGCGACGCGCTTCGGGAGAT
>CAZYLK010000005.1:12946-70315 GCA_964648365.1 uncultured Phycisphaeraceae bacterium | reverse complement strand
TATCGATCCGGGGGTGGGTGGAGGAGTGAGGGCAAACTGCGACGGCCTGCGTAACAACGTATGCGGATGCCGCGGGCACCGCGCGCGATTTGTCGAGCATCGCCAGCGGCGGTAGAATGGTCCGGGTCAGGCTATGCAGCGCAGGGACGCTGACCGCTGCAAGACCGCGAAGCCCGGCAAGGCGAAACCCGAGTCTACCTTTCTCGATGAAGGTACGAAATGTCCACCGCGACGCAGCACCCTTACGTCACTCGCACACCGGGCATCCTCGGCGGAGAGCCGATCATTGCCGGCACCCGCACTCCGGTTCGTGCCATCGTCGAGTACTGGCGGCTTGGTATCCCGCCGGAAGAGATCCCGACTCATCTGCCGCACCTGACTTTGGCGCAGGTTTTTGACGCCCTGAGCTACTTCAGCGATCATCAGGACGAGATCGGGCGATACATTGAACTCAATCGCGTTCCCCAGGAGAAGCTCTCTCCACCGGCGGCTCAATGACTGGCGTATTTGTTCAATTCTGCTTAGACAAAGGACGTGTGACGGCACGAGGAGCCACTCTTGATCTCAGCGATACGACAGACGATCACCATTCAATCCGCGGGGTCGATCGAAGTGCGTTCGCCGAAGCTCCGCGCCGGGGCCACGGCCGAGGTCATCGTGCTGATCGAGGAGGCCGACGGTCAGCCCACGCTCTCGTCGATCGAAGCGCTCGACGCCCTGCAGGCAAGCCTGCAACTGACCCCCGCGGCCGCGGCCGAGTGGATGGCCCAGGCAAGGGCGGAACGTGAGGCCTTCGGGCAGCGGACATGATCGTTCTAGACACGAATTTCCTGATTGCCGGGTTGGTGCCCGGCACCCGGGCCTTCGGGCTGCGGTACACCGAGGCCCGCATGACCGAAGCCACCGTCGCCCTGCTCGACGCCATCTAGTACGACACGGTCGACTTGTAGTACCTGAATTCCTCCCGCGCGGAGCCCTTGACAATGTCGCCGCAGTCCCGTACAATCCTTCTCCCGTCGGGTGAATAGTCACTCGCGTCGGTCGTCCGATCCGCATAAGCGGTTCGGCTCTTAATGAAAGGAGGTCCGTAAATGGGCCGAGCACTCCTCGTTGATGCTACATCAATCTACTCATTTCAGCAATACCTAAAGAAACACGAATACCCAGTTCAGGGAAATATAAACTACGGTGCCCTTTTGCGATCTCTCAGCCTTCGCATGGCGTCTGGAGCTGGAGTTGGGGTTGGCTTCGGGGACCGCGGCGGATCGGGCTACGGCGACGGTAGCGGCCGCGGAAATCGATCGTGCTTCGACCTGCTCTTTGCATTCGTGGCGATCAATCCAGAGCACGAGGGTCAGAAAAAATTCTGCGCCTACCTTCGTGGGCAAGGGTTCGCCGTGGACGAGACGGATTTTCGGGATGCGTTCATCGTTCCCAACCGTGAGTTTCCGTACCAGCGACTCTCGACCCGGCTTGCATATATGGCTGGGATGTTGACCGCTCCCTACGACAAGGGGGGCAACCAGCGAGAGTTGCCACATCTTGTTGTGGTTACAGACGCGTTTGACCTATACGCTCCCCTCGTCGACTACACCCAGACTCGCGGTGGCCAAGTGACTATTGCATTCTTTCGGCGCGGGATGGAGGATCGTTGGCAGCGCGCAGGCCTGTTCGTCGAGGACTCGTCGATACGGTTCTGCGATCTGAGTGATGATGCGAAGGCGATCGTCGGCGCGGATCTCGCGTCTGGCATTGGAACGAAGGAAGGAGGCCGAGGGCTCGCGGATTTCAGCTTGTAAACGGTGGCGGCGCTAAGCGCAGGGCCATTCTTTAGGTTTCATGTGCCGCTAGGCATGTGAGTAAGACGACTACCACTGGGACGGCTAGTCCCCCATTAAGGAGACGACATCAATGTCGAATGTGTTTTCGTGCGCGCCTCTCCCGACCGAGAAGGCAGCGATTGTCGGACTCACCGGAAAACAGTTTCGATTGCTCCAGACACTGATGCAAGACTACCCCATCACCCTGAGAAACCTCTCGCTCAGCAGCCTTTTTCGGCGAAGCAGCATTGATGGATTGGTCGTGGTGACGCGGTTCGTCAGCCACAAACACAGTTGGCGCGCACAGCGAATCGCGACTAACCGCCTGCTGCGCGTCGACCATGGAACGGCACGTGCGGTATTTGCCGCGGTGCGGGAGCACTTCGGTTGGTGAGGCCGCATCGAAGGTAGGGATGGCGAGCAGTAAGCCGTCGGTTCAAGGGATCACCCGCACGCGGAACCGGCTACCTACGGCGGAGAGACTTCGATGGCTCTCAAGAAGTGTATAGAATGCGGGCACCGCGTTAGTTCGCGCGCGCGGTCGTGTCCCAATTGTGGGGCGCCGAGGAAAGGCGCGTCCGTTCTGGGTACCGTAGCATCCTTGATCCTGGCGGTGATCGTATGTTCAGGTGTCTGCACTGGATTGCTCATCAGCGAGATGCCGACTTCGTCATCGTCCAGTAGCTCCGGAACGACGGCCGCAACGAGGAAGGAACTTGTCGAGAAGGCATTCAGTGCCTGGGATGGTTCGCACCGTGGCCTTACGGCATACATTAAGAAATCGATGAATGATCCGGACTCGTATGAGCATGTCGAGACGCGATACGGCGACAAAGGGACCTACCTCATCGTCACCACGACCTTCCGAGGTAAGAACGCTTTCGGAGGTGTTGCAAGGAATACAGTCACCGCGAAAGTCGATTTGGAAGGGAACGTGCTTGAGATTGTCTCGCAGGGTCCGTAATGCGGTTGCGTTCCTCTGCGCCAAAATAACGATTCGTGCATTGGCGTCCAGAATACGGTCGATCATTCCGGGGGTCGTCCGTCACTCCACCACCTCGCGAAGCTCGTCCGGCGTGCAAATCACGGTAGCACGAAAGCCGTCGGCAAGGCACAACTTCGTATATGATGCTCTCACGGGGATGCGTGGGCAAGGCCCTATCCCGGCGGCTGACCTCCGGGGTTGGACGCCACCGCTTGCTCAACCTACGATTTTTCCATGAAGACGCTCAGCATCGCACTCCCGGATGCCTTGGCGGACCGCTTGGAGCAGTACGTCCGCGAGGGATGGGTCGCCGATTCCGAGCAGGCAGTGGTGGAGGCACTGCGACGATTCCTGGACTCGCACCGTCCTGGGCTGATCGAGCGCCAGATACTGGGCGATGTCGAGTGGGGCCTTCACGGGCGGGACTGAGAGCCTGCGGACCGTGACGACGCGCGGCGCAGTCCGGCCATGCGACCCGCACGCCTCGTCAGTTCCAGGCGGAAGCGCAGCTCCAGACGCGAGCGCGGGCGCAGTTCTTCGCGTCGGCTCCAGCCCACGCCGCTCCCAACCGGCCGACAATTTGTTGCGATTCACCAGGCCGCTCGTTTTTGGAGCCAACCTCGCCATCTGCTAGCATAGTCCCCATCTGCCCGCCGAGGACGCTTGGGGGGAACATCGCAGGATAACCGGCGCAAACCGAACGGTTCGGGGTTGCCGTGGATCTTAAATTCGGGGTTGAAAAATGAACACAGCGTTTGTCAGGGGAGGGGTGGCCGGTGTGCTGGTCGCCGTCATGAGTCTTTCGGCTGTGGCCGCGAACGACGGCACGGCGCCCGCGTCCGACGTCGTCTTCAACAAGCATGGCGACGCGCTGGCCGGGCCGGACGTGTTCGGCGGGTATCCGACCACGCACCTGCTCGTCCGCTTTCAGCCCGGCGTCGAGCCGGACGTGTTCTCGGACGGCGCGCCCACGGGCGAAGCCGATCTGGATGCGGCCTTTCAGCGCTGGGGCGTCACCCACGCGACGCCTTTCCTCGTGGTGCCGGCTCAGAACAAGGCCCTCGCAGCCAGGCTGGGACTGGACCGCACCTGGCTCATTCACGTCCCCCAGGGCACAGACACGCCGCGCATGATGGCGGAACTCAACCGCTTCCCGGGCCTGATCGAGTTCGCCGAACTCGACGGCATCGGCGGCATTGCCGAGGTCATCCCGAACGATCCGGACTTCAGCCGCCTCTACGGCATGCACAACACCGGCCAGACCGGCGGCACGCCCGACGCGGACATTGATGCGCCGGAGGCGTGGGATCTGTTCACCGGCGAGGACAACGTCACGCTGGCGGTCATCGACTCCGGCGTGGACGGCACCCACGTAGAACTCGCCAGCAAAATGGTGCCCGGCCGTAACACGAACAACAACTCTGACGATACCCGCGATGCCTGCCCGCACGGCACGCACGTGGCCGGCACCGCCGGGGCGATCGGCAACAACGGCATCGGCGTCGCGGGCGTAAGCTGGGGCGTCAAGATCATGCCCATCCGCGTCCTGAGCGGCTGTGGCGGCACGGAAGCGCAGTGCGCGGCCGGAATCGTCTGGGCCACCGACCACGGCGCCCACATCGGCACCATGAGCCTTCAGTATTACACCGGGGCAGACGTCTTTCGCGACGCGGTTGAGTACGCCTATCAGAGCGGCGTACTGCTGATCGCCGCCAACGGCAACGGCCGCGGCCGGCTGGTCGCCTTCCCCGCCAAATTCGAGCATTGCATGGGCATCTCCGCCACCACCGACGATGACACGCTGGCCGGCTTCTCCAACTACGGGCCGGAATGCGATGTCTCCGCCCCGGGCGACAGCGTCTGGTCGCTGGAAAACGGCGGCGGCTATTCGTTCAAGTCCGGCACGTCGATGGCGACGCCGCACACCAGCGGTCTGGCCAGCCTGATGCTGTCGTACAATCCCGGCCTGTCCCCGGACGAGATCGAGCAGATCCTGAAGGACACGTCCGACGACAAGGGCGCGCCCGGCTGGGATGAGCAGTTCGGCTGGGGCCGCATCAACGCACGACAGGCACTGGAGGCTTCCGGTGGCGATCCCAGCCCGGCCGCCTGCTGCTTCGGCGACGGCGCCTGTGAAGATCAGCTTCGCAATGACTGCGTCGACAACGGCGGCCGCTGGAACTTCGGCAAGGAGTGCGGCACGTTCGACTGCCCGCTGCCGGGCGCGTGCTGCATCAACAACTCGGAGTGCGAGGTGACGCTGGAGCGCGACTGCACCATCCAGGGCGGCACGTTCCTGGGCGAGGGCGAGTCCTGCTTCCGCGCCTGCCCGTGTGACAAGGTCAAGAAGATGAAGGGCAACTGCAAGGGCAGCGGCACCATCAAGGGCATCGTCAAGTTCCGTGACAACTCCTACGACGGCAAGACGGTCAAGATGGGCGTCGGCGAACGCCTCCGCTTCGACGTGACCGTCCGGGGCAAGAAGGCGACGCTCTTCACCTGCTGCTTCAACGGCGAGCAGAGCATCTCCCTGCTCGATCCGGAAGGCTGCCTGGAGCCGATCGTCGTGAATTGCAACTGACGGCGTCGCGTGCGACGCGCCCCAAGCTGACCACAACCGCGCCCACCCTTCGGGGTGGGCGCTTTTTTTTTGCGCCATCACGCCATGACGAAGACCGTCCGTCGGCGGGGGACCGCCGCGTCCCGTCGCGGCCCGGCCCCGGTGCTTGGGTTCCCGCCGGCCGTCAATTACACTGCCGATATGCGGCAGCTCAGAATCAACGGAGTGGTTCGCGTCGCGAATGCGGTACGACGCGAGTTGACGGCCGGGCCGCTCACGCCCGCCCGCGTGGCGCACCTGCAACGTCGCGTCCGTCACACGATCCGCACGGTGGACAGCATTCTCATGCACGACGGCAGCCGCATCGAAGCGCTGCCGACGCCGACGCAGCGGGCCTACGCGTATCTGGCGAGCGTGGACTTTGACCACATTGAGACGGTGACCGACCCGGGCGCTGCCGCCCGGCGCGCGCGCAGCTTCACGTTTCCCGGATTGTGGTCACGCTGGCAGGGCATCATCGAAGACCTGGCCCGCGCGGCCGATGCGGATGCGATCGCTCAGGTGCAGCAGCGGATCGCGAAGCTCAGCGAGTGGGTCGAGCGCTGCGTCGCCGGCGACCGGATTCGTCCGGAGGAGATGCAGACCCGATCGCGGGCCGCGCGCGGCTGGCTCGCGTTCTTCAGTGATTCCGACAATCTGTCGCACTACGTGCAGGCGCTGCGGCGTTTGAAAGCGATGCTGGATCCGGCGCTGGCAACGTCCGGCCGGTTCGCGCCGCCGGCGTTCATCGAGTTCGCGCCGATCAGCGGACTCTTCCGCCTGCGCGGCCTGGACGACGGCACCCGCGTCAGCCTGCCCACGCCGATGTTTACGCTGTCGGACGATGATTTCGCCGCCCTGGTGCGCGATATGTTTGACCGCGGCCGGGGGCGCCAGCGGCTGATCGAGGCGACGCAATCGGAAGCGTACCAGAGCGCCGACGCGGAGCTGGAGGCACGGGGCGGCGTCGTGGAGCAGACGCGCGGCGTGTATCACGATCTGGCCGTCTCGTTCGAGCGCGTCAATCGTGACTATTTCGATGCCGAGATGGAACGCCCGCGGCTGACGTGGAACCGGACCTTTACGCACCGGAAGCTGGGTCATTACGATCACGTTCGCGACACGGTCATGATCAGTTGCACGCTCGATCATCCGAAGGCGCCGAACTACGCCGTCGACTTCGTCATGTATCACGAACTGCTGCACAAGAAACACGGTCTGGTCTGGTCCGCGTGCCGCTCGAACGCGCACACACCCGCCTTCAAGCGGGACGAGCGGCGCTTCCGCGAGTTCGACCAGGCGGAAGCGGCGCTGAACCAGCTCGCCGCGGCCCGCCACTGATCGCGGCGGAAGGGAGTCAGGGAATGAGGGAGTCAGGGAGTCAGGGAAGACGGCGGCGCCGGCATCCTGCGGCCGTGTGCCGCACGGGCTGCCACAGGGATGACCTTGGAAGCCATCCCCAGAGGCTGGAAGTTGGAGTTCCGCGCGGGCGTGCGGGTGCAACACCTGACCAGCACCGGCCGAAATCGCTGGAAGCCGGTATCACACTCTTCCCTTACTCCCTTACTCGCTCACTCCCTCACTCCCTTCTTCCCTGACCCATGCCCGCGAAGCTCGACCCATCCCAACACCGAGAGGCCCTGGCAACGCTCGCGTCGCGCGGCGGCGAGTTGTCGAGTCGGTGGCGGTTCGACTGGTCGGTTGAACATCGCGAAGCCGCCCGACGGCTGAGTCTTGCCGAGGACGTGCTCGAAGGGCTGACGCTGTGTGCCGTAGTGGGGGGGGCGTCGTCCGGCAAGAGCACGGTCTTCAACAATCTGCTCGACGGGCGCCTCGCCAGCCGCGTGACGGCCCGCGGGCACGCGACGCTTGGCCCGATCCTGGCGATCCATGAGTCGAAACGCCGCCAGATCGCGCCGCTGCTCGCCGACGACGGCGTGCTGGCCGGCGCAGCTCGCCGATACGTTGATCTTGACGACAACACGGCCGGCGACGTGGCGGCGCTGTGCGTCGTATTTCACGACTTCGACGCGTTGGCGCACGTCCTGGTCTTCGACACGCCCGACTTCACGTCCGAGGCGGCGAGGCTGGAAGGCGACGTGACGCTTCGCCTGCTGCCGTGGTTCGACCGCCTCATCGTCGTCATCGACCACGAGCGCTGGTTCGACCGCCAGACGATCTCGCAGCTCAAGCGATATTCGACGCGCTTCGGACAGTCGCGCATCGCCCTGTTCAACCGAACCCAGGAAGGCGACCTGGCGGACGCCGAACGAAGGCTGCTGGAGCAGCAGGCCGAGCGGCTCGGCGCGGAACACGCGACCATTCTCGAATTCCGGCGGGGAAGAGGGTTCTGCCGGTTCCCGCCGGGCACGCTGGACGAAGCCCTGGCCACGCTGACGCGCCCGGCGCCCTCGCGGGCCCGCAAGCTCGCGTCGTTTGTCGCGCAGGGCTGCACCGACGTGCTCAACCAGAACGCCGAACGGGCGTCGAGGCTCGACAAGCTCCAGGCGACGCTCTCCGACGTCACGCGGCGGCAGGCGCCCACGGCTTGGGATTGCGCCACGGCCATGATGAACCGCCGCGAGCGCGAGCATCTGGACTGGGTTTCACGCGTACTGCGTATCCGGCAGACGCGGCAGTGGCTGGCGGACCAGCGGAATCGGATCGAGGGAGTCCTGCACAAAGTGCCGCTGGTCGGCGCGGCCGTGGGAGCGCGCCGGCCGGCGGAGTCCGACGCTGCCGCCGACCCGGACGACCGCGTCGCCCTGGCCCGGGTGTACGTCGAGAAGCATCTGATGCGCGTCGCGCATGACCTGAACCGGGCGGCCAAGTCGAGCCGATTCTGGAATGAAGTGAAGCGCTGGACGAAGGTCGATTCGCGGCCGGTGGCGTTCGAGTGGAACGACGAGGTCGAATCCCGCGTTCGGGAAGCAGCGGGCGCGATCGACACGGCGCTGACCCGCTGGCATGAGAAAGTGGAGCGCGAGTGCGCCGGCCTGACCTCGAATGTCGCCGGCGCGGCCGGCGCGGGTGCAATCGGCCTGGCGATCGTGCTGATCGCCGTTCAGGGACCGGTCGGAGCGTTGACCGGCCCGGCCGCGATCGGCGCCATCTGGGGCTCCGCTGGGAAGCTCGCCGCCATGGCCGGCACCGGTGCCCTGATGGGCAAACAGGCCGGCCGGCTGATGTCCGTCGTGCGGGAGAAGCTGATCGGTACGACGGAGTTCACCGCGGTAACCCGCGCGGCCGCGGACTTCGTCGCCACCGTCACGGCGCTGGGAGAAGAACTGGCTGCCCAGCATCTCGATCAGGCCCGCGATCTGGTGATCGGTCCGGACGAGCCGCTCCTGGCAGCGCTGGAGGTGGTGAGTGGGGAGGCGTGAGTCCCGATCGGAACCGTCCGCCGAAGGCGGATCAGGTAGCGGCCAAAGCATCGCGGAGTCGCCCGGCATGTGAGGTGTCTCGTCGGAGTCGTCGAGCCACAAATGGTGAACTACATGAGAAAGCGTACAGCGCAATCCACGCTGCCCTGCGAAGCAGACGCGATCCTGGCGACACTAGGGTCCGATCGGCCAGCGTGGGTTGGGCCGGTGGTCCGGGCGTTGCGGGAATTGATGGACTTGGAGCCGAACTGGGACAGCTACGGCGCACCTCGGATCGAACCAGGTTGTGTGACTACCGCGATCAGGGTTCTCATGGCAACCATGACGAGTGAAACGCCACGCCCAAGCGTGGTTCCCACGTCCCATGGGGGCATACAACTTGAATGGCACACACGCGGGATAGACTTGGAGGTCGGAGTAGCGGAGCCGGAGCAGGTCACGGCATCGTATGAAGACGGCATTGGGAACACGGCGTGGGAGAAGAACGTGACATCAGACTTGCGACCGCTGGTCGAGGTGGTGTCGATAATGTCAGAGCGCGCCTGACCGCGTGTGACGTCGCGACTCGTTATCGGCTATCCCTCTTCCATTCGACATTCGACATTCGACATTCAACCATGCCTGACCCCCTCGCCATCACCATCCCCCCTGACGCCCTCGACGCCGTCAACTCGGCGCTCGCCGAAGCGTTCCACGTCGCGCCTATGTCCTTGACCATCGGCGCGACCCGCGCCATGAGCGATGCGCTCGTCGTTTGCGGCATCCTCGGCGGCAAGGACGTCGGCAAGAGCACGCTGATCAACGCGCTGGCACAGCGGGACGTGTCCGTGGACAACGAAGAGGTCGGAGAGGGCACGCGGCGGCCGATGGCCTACGTTCATCGCGACGCGCGCCCGGGCGTGGCTACGCGACTCGCGGCCATCGAGGCCATTACGCCCATCGACATCACCGAGCACGACGCCGACGTCATCAGTAACGTCGTGCTCATCGACCTGCCCGACTTCGACAGCGAGTTCGCCGACCATCACAAGCAGGTCAAGGCCATCGCCCCGCTGCTCGACCGGGTGCTGTGGGTCATGACCCCGCGCAAGGTGGGCGACCGCGTGTGGGCGGGCATGTTTCGCAAGGTCATCAAAGACCCCGACAACGTCCACTGCGTGCTCAACAAGCTCGACGAACTGCTGACCGATGATGACCCCTTCCAAGGCGGCAACGGCCACCCGGCCGAGGCGTTCTGGCAGAGCCAGCACCGGTGGCTCGCCGATTCGCTCACGTCGGCCGGATGCGCCCAGGGCGACGAGCATCGCTTCGTCATCGCCGCCAAGTACGTGCCGGAGGACGCATTCACCGCCCGCATCGCCTGGCTGTGGAACGACGTGAACTGGAAGCAGTTCAACGAGGACCGGGACGCGGTGGCGCGCGTCGCGAAGTTCGCCCGCGAGGAGTTCGAGCGGCTCCGCGCGGCCGTGATGAGCCCGGTCAGCGAAGAGGAGGCTACGCAGATCAAGCAGGCCAACGAACGGGTCGAACGTCGCGTTAACGCTGACGCCGTTCGGGCGCATTATCACCTCGACGAAACGATCGACCTGCTCGGCGCTGCGTGCGACCCCGGCTACCAGCAATCGCTGCTCAACGCGGAATTCGGGCCTGCGTACTGCGCGGCCGTGGGGGCAAGGCTCTACCATCGCCTGCCGTCCAGCGCCGACCTGGCGCACGAACTGCTGGAACGGCGCGTCGCCGAGTGGCCGGTGCTGAACGTGGTCTATCGCCTGTTCGGTTGGCTGCCGCGGCTGCTGGGTCGTCGCTACTCAGCCGCAGCCGAAGCGGCACCCGACGACGTCGGCGAGGATGCCTTCCGCATCGACGGCGTCGGCCTCGCCGAAAGGATCGCCGTGCTCCGCGCGCGCCTTTTCGACGAGCAGAGCGTCGCCGCCGAGCGCCTCCACATCGCCGAGGACCGCCCGTTGACGACGGAGCTTGCCGCCCAGGCTGGGGCTGCGCTGGCGGAGCTTCAGAAGCAGACGCGCGACCGTTTCCTTGACGCCGTCCGGGTCGATCAGGCGCCGCCGAAGCGCTGGCAGCGCATCGCCATCTGGGCCGTGTTGATCTGGTTCCCGCTGGCGCAGCCGATTCTGGAAGGCGTCTTGCAGGTCGCTTCCGTCGAAGGGGCGTTCAGCGTCTTGCAGGGCCTCTACCGGGTGGTGGCCGCGCTAGGCGCGACGAAGCTGCTTACGGGGCTGGCCCTGGTCACAGCCGTATTCGTCGTCATGCTCACGGTCATGTTCACCCGCGCCCTGCGCGACGTCCGCACCGCCCGCGATGCGCAGTCCACCGACTCGCCCCTGGCCGACGAGGTGGATGGCATCCTGCTGCGCGAGGTGCTTGCGCCGATGATGGCGCCGCTGCGATCCGCACGAGACCGGCTGAGCGAATTGGGCAGCCGGCTGGGCTCGATGGGATAGAACGGGTACGCACAGTGACATCGGCGACGATGGAGGTGGCAGCAGATTCCGCAATCTCCGCGCTACCGCGTGTTTGTCGCCGGGTTCATGGCCAGCAGGCCCACAGGCTCGGAGAGGATCATCGCACCAGTTGAATGGCGGCGCGCTGCCCCGGCGCTGCCGCCAGCCTCCGGTCGCAGGTGATAAGGGTAGCGCCCAGCAACTCCGCCAGCGCGACGTACACGGCATCGTACGCGGTCAGGTTGCCTCTCAGCTCCCAGACGCGGGGCAACAGAACGCCGTGCGGGAATCGTTCGATGGGCAGGTCGGCGAGATCCTCCAGCGCCACCTGCCCGCGCGGATCGTCCAGCGCACCACCGCGCGCATAGCGGCGCAGCACCTGCGTCACCTCGACGTCCAGCAGATGCGGTGCAAAGAGCGACTCCGTGCCCTCAAAAAGAAGCGGCTCTACCCGCAATCCGCGCGGCGTGCGCAGAAGCAGTTCGAGCACCGCGGACGCGTCGACGACGATCATCGCCGCTCGCGCTCCGCGCGGACGGCTTTAGCCGGCTGGATGGCTGGCTTGACCGGCAGGCGCGACGCCAGGCGCTGACGCAATTCCTGCGGTGACGGTCGCTCCGCCAGGCGCCTGAGTTCCGCCAGCAGGTAGTCCGACAACGACTGCCCGGCCAGGGCGGCGCGGGCTTTGAGCGTCGCGTGCAACTTGTCGGGCACGTTTCGAACCTGAATCATCCGTGACATGCTTCAAGCATAGCTGCATGTGGCGCACATGTCCAGCCAAACCTCGACGCGTCGCGGCGTCCGCGCAGCCGAACCCTCAGTGAACTCACGGGTGGAAGCGGACGACGCCTGCGATCGTCAACTCGGTTGCGGCAGCGCCCCGCCGCCGAGGTCGGCGCCGGGTTTGGGGGGGGCGGCCTTGACCGGGCGGGCCATGCCGACCGAATCCGCCGAAGCGGCGTCGTCGTCCAGCAGGTCGGAGACGGACGAGCGATCAAGCGATTCGCCGCGGATCAACGCGTTGACCTCGTCACCGGTGATCGTCTCATAGCGCAGCAGCGCCTGGGCGATCGACTCCACCTTGGAGGCGTTCTCGTCAATGATGCGGGTCGCCTCGCTGTAGGCGTGATCCACCAGCTTGCGCACTTCCTCGTCGATGGTCTGGGCCGTGACTTCGGAATAGTCCTTGCCGCCGGGCAGGTCGAGCCAGTTGTTCTTCTGGGCGTCGCCGAAGTTGACGAAGCCGACGCGCTCGTTCATGCCCCATTCCATGACCATCTTGCGAGCCAGTTCGCTGGCCTGCCGGATGTCGCCCAGGGCGCCCGTGTTGACGTCGCCGGTAAACTTCTGCTCGGCGATGCGGCCGGCGCACAGGATGCGCAGCGTCGCCAGCAGGAACCGCTCGCTGTAGTTGCTGCGGTCCTTTTCCGGGAGCGAAAAGGTCACGCCGCCGTACGGGCCGCGCGGGATGATGCTGACCTTGTGGACGAGGTCGGAGTGCTTCTCCAGCGCCTGAACCAGGGCATGGCCCGCTTCGTGATACGCGGTGGACTTCTTCTCTTCCTCGTCGATCTGCCGGCTGCGCTTGGAGCGGCCCCAGCGCACCTTGTCGCGCGCTTCTTCGAGGTCGTCGTGCTCGATGAAGTCCTTGTTGGCCATGGTCGCGATCATGGCCGCTTCGTTAATGAGCGCCGCCAGCTCCGCCCCGCTGAACCCCGACGTGCCGCGGGCAATGCGGCGCAGGTCGATGTTGGGGCCGAGTTTCACCTTCTTGGCGTGGACCTTCAGGATCTTGTAGCGGCCTTCCACGTCGGGCAGCGGGACGTACACCTGCCGGTCGAACCGGCCCGGACGCACCAGCGCCGGGTCGAGCACGTCCGAGCGGTTGGTCGCCGCAATGACGATCACCTGGTCGTTGGTGTCGAAGCCGTCCATCTCGACGAGGATCGCGTTGAGCGTCTGCTCGCGCTCGTCATGCCCGCCGCCGCCGAAGCTGGCCCCGCGGCGACGCCCGACGGCGTCGATCTCATCCAGGAAGATGATGCACGGCGAGCTTTCCTTGGCCTGCTTGAACAGGTCGCGCACGCGCGACGCGCCCACGCCGACGAACATCTCGACGAAGTCTGAACCGCTGATGGAAAAGAACGGCACGTCCGCTTCGCCGGCAATCGCCTTGGCCAGCAGCGTCTTGCCGCAACCCGGCTCGCCCACCAGCAGCACGCCGCGCGGGATGCGCCCGCCGAGCCGCTGGAACTTTTTCGGCGATTTCAGGAACTCGACGATTTCGAGGACTTCGTCCTTGGCCTCTTCGATCCCCGCCACGTCGGCAAACGTGACGTTGGTGTGCTCCTTCGACGTGACGCGATGGCGCGAGCGGCCGAAGTTGCCCAGCACGCCTCCGCCGCCGCTGACGTTGCGGATCTGGCGGAAGATAAAGAACCAGATGAAGCCGAAGATCAGCAGCCACGGCAGAAAGCTCAGCAGCACGGTCAGATACGGGCTGCTGCGCTCGTGCTTGATGTCCGCCCCGGGGAGCCGCTGTTCGAGTTCTTTCAGGAAATCGTTGTCGATCGCCTGAGGCGGATACTTCACTTCAAAAAGCCGCTTGGGCGCGCCGGCCGGGTCGCCCTCGACGCGGGAACGCGTGCCACGCAGCGTCCCGTCCTCCGCGATGACCAGCTCCTTGACCTGACCGTTTTCGACGTACTTCCAGAACTGCGTGATGCTGATTTTGTCCGTGGCCGTGACGTTCTGCTGCAACAGCACCAGCAGGGCCAGCGCCAGGCCCATCAGAATCAGCCAGCTCGCGATGTTGCGGGAGAGCTTCATGTTCGGCCCGGACGGTCCCCCGCCGCCACGGGACGGACCGCGATCGCCGCCCGATCCCGGTGGTGTTGAGCCGTTGTTCTGGGCCATCAGCCATCTACTCCCTGTCCGCACCGCGCGGCCGTCGGCCGGCGGCATTCCGCCGACCAGCCCGATTCTAGGACCATCGCGACGCGGATTCCATGCCCGTTACCAGGCCGCCTCCATCGTCTGGACGATCTGCTCGGCCAGCCCGTCGATCCCGCGAATCATCCCGTCCTCGAACGTCTCGCCCACCGGCGGGATGTAGTTCGTCTGATAAACGTATCGCGGGCGGTCCACCAGAATGCGACCGTCGCGCAGATCCTTTACCTGAAACCGAACGGCGATGGTCGAGCCGATCTCGCGCGGCAGATCGTCATCCAGATCGGACCCGAACGTCCGGCTCCGCACGCTGAGGATCTCACCGCTCACTACTACATCGGCGGTTCGCAGCGGCGCGATTCGATAGGGGGTGTCCATGTTGATGCGCTTGATGACCGCCTCCGTCAGGCGGAATTCCAGCTCGCGGCGGAACTCCTTCGATTGGAACATCTCGACGTGGACCGTCCGGATATCCTCCGGGAAGGGGCGCCGGGTCGAATACGAACAGCCGCCCGCCAGAAGCACCGTCGCCGCCAGCAGCAAACATACTGGCGACCGGCGACGTCTGCGTGTAACCGGCATCCTGCCGGCAACCTTCTGCAAAACGGCTGAGTGTCCCCCGGACCCTGCCGGCTGCAAGCCGGCGCGACACGTGCCTTCCACCGGTTGCAAACCGGTGCCACGTTTGCCGCTCACCGGTCGCAAACCGGCGCCCCATTTCGGAGGGCCTGCCACATTCGACATTCGACATTCGACATTCGACATTCGCGCTTCAATCCTGCAGGATCTCCAGCCGCGCCGCGGCCAGCGCCTGCGCCGTCGTCCCCGGCCACCGCTCGACCGCCTTCTTGTAGTAGAAGATCGCGCTGCGCGGATGGCGTGTCCGCTCGTAATAGCGCCCGACGGTGAAATCCTTCATCGCCCGCTCCTGCCGGATCGTCTCCAGTTCGCGGGTCACGCCGGCGTTCTCCGGATCGTCAGGAAACCGATTGGCATACTCCTCGTATCGCTCGGCCGCCTCGATCAGCGGGGACTCGTCGTAGGCCGTGCCGCGATAGGTCGCGATCGCCGAACGTGCCGCCAGCAGCAGCGCGTTCGGGTAGTAGCGGCTGTTCGGGTATTCCTGCGCCAGCCGCGAGTATTCCATCTCCGCCAGGTCGTGCTCGCCCGTGCGGCGGAAGAAGTCGCCCTTGGTCTTGAGCGCGTACTCCGCGATCTGCTCGCCCGCGTAGTGGGCGGAGATGTCGTCGAGGATGCGGACGCCGATGTCGTCCGCCTTCAGAATCCTCATGCCCCAGATCTTCCGCCGCGTGCCGCCCAGGAACACTTCGGCGATGACGAACTCCTGCCGAAGGGCCTCGTCGGTTAACTCCGTCCCCTCGAACTCGTTGAGGAATCGCTGGAGGGTCTGATGAGCCTTGTAGTACTCGCGGTCGCCGATCTGGGCCTGGGCCTTGGCGATGAGCATGGCCGCGAAGTTCGGATCCAGTTCGCCGTAGGTCTTTTCCCACTTCTTCAGCGCGTCGACGGCGTCGTCATACTCTTCGTCCTTGATGAGCATCCGGGCGGCGTACAGATCACCCTCCGCCGTTCCCGGCGCCGGCGGCTCGACTTCCCGCCAGGTTCCCGTGGCGTCGTCGAACTCCAGCTTCGCCCGGCGCTCCCAGTCTTCATCGCGGGCGTTGGCCGCGGGGGTGTCCTGGGCCGGCGCAGGCGCAGACATCGCGACCGAAGCGACCGCGAACACAAGCGCGGCAAACGCGGTTGCAGCGGAGCGGGTCCGGCCGGTCTCGGCGCGAGCCGCGCCGCACGCCGCTTCATCTGTCCTGCCATGTGGGTCGAACGCTTTCATGCGACCTGTCACTTTCCGTTTTCGTCCACCCGCCGACCCGCATTCTAAACCGCGGTGCTGCAAAAATCGACGCACTCGACCGTGCCGCGGGCCAGGCCGGCGCCGACGCCCCGGACGGCGTACTCCCCAACGCATTCCACCGCCGGGCGAAGGCGCTGATTATGGCAACGCAGCAGTCCAGCGCGGGCGCTCGCGCGGCTCTGTGCGCCGGGCAGGTGGTCGCGGTCGTCGCACCCTGACGCCTGTCCGGCGGCCGCCTCACCACGATCGCAGCGCCAGCCAGGCGGCGGCGATCGCCAGCGTCACGACGGTAACGGGGATACCGACGCGGGCGTGCTCGCGCCAGGCGATCCGGACGCCAAGGCGACGGGCCTGATCCACGACGATGATGTTCGCGATGCTGCCGACGATCAGCAGGTTGCCGGCCAGCGTGCTGGAAAGGGCGAGGATCGCGGCGGCTTGCGGGTGGTCGGCGGTCGGCAGCAGGAGCATCACGGCCGGCACGTTCGACACGAGGTTGGACAGCGCGGCCGTGACCAGAAACAGCCAGACCGGCTGCCGCACGTCGACCCCGCCGCCTGCCAGCCGCTCGACGGACGACGCGACGACTCCCGTCGTCTGCAGGGCGTCGTTGACGATGAACAGGCCCGCGAACAGCAGCAGGAGCGGCCAGTCCACCAGGGCGAGCATCTCGCGCGAGTGCATCCTGCGGCTGGTCAAGAGCAGCCCGGCCGCCGCCAGCGCCGCGACGTCACGGGCGACGCCGCCATACACAAAAACGACCAGCAGGGCGACCAGCACCGCGCCGCCCTTGCCCGTCTGCCAGCGATCCAGCGGCCGCGCGGCGACGTGGACCTCCGCGACCTCGGCGGACCATCGGTGGCGGTAGGCCCTGGCAATGATCCACCACACGGCGCCACAGCCGATGATCGCCGGCGGAACGCCATCGGCGAGATAAGCGGCGAAGGAGGCGTCCAGCGCCTGGCCGATCAGCATGTTCTGCGGATTGCCGATCAGCGTGGCGGCCGAGCCGACGTTGGCCGCGCACGCCAGCGCCAGGCAGAACGGCACGGGATTGAGGCCGCGTCGCAGGCAGCCTTCGACCAGCAGCGGCGCCATCGCCAGACAGACAATGTCGTTGGCCAGCACCGCCGAGAGGACGGCCGCAATCAAGGTAACACCCAGCAGCAACGCGGACGGCGAGATGGACGCAGAGGCGAGCCGCTGCGTCACCGCCGAGTAGAACCCCCCCAGGCGAAACTGCGCCGACACGACCATCAAGCCCAGCAACAGGGCAATGGTTGACGCGTCGATGGCGTTCCATGCGGCGTCGAGGCCGACACGCCCGGATGCGATCAGAGCGATCGCACCCAGAACGGCCACGCCGGTGCGATCCAGGGCCAACCCCGGCAGACCTCCGAGGATCATCCCGAGGTAAACGAGTCCAAAGACGACCAGCGTCATCGCGTCCATGCGCGGGGTCATACCCGTCGGCGGGCGCGGCTGCCAGTGCAACGTGGCGCAGTGGACGGGTTGGCGCCGGTCTGCGTGCGACGATGACGGCGCCATGGCAGACGACGGCGAATCCACCGCCATAACGAGCAGCCGTCGGACAGCTCGATGCAGCCGAAGAGCAATTCGCACAGGATTTCGCCGAACTCAAGCATCGGGCGCGATCCCGGCGCTGCGCTTGCCCGCTCCCTCACAGTCGCCTCCCGGAAAGATGCGAACCTGCAGCGCCGACTCGCCCATTGTCCGGGTTCGCGACCCGAGTCGTCCATTCCAAACCGCGAATGTGTCTGTAAGCGCGGCTGTGTGCCACGCGCGCCGCCCGGCCTGTTGTGTTCCGCGCCGACCGCGCCATGCACACAGCGCTGCGGTGGGGGGTCGCTCTGTAATAAATCATCAGCCGCCGGATTTCGTGCGGACGGGGGCGCATGCCCGGGTAGAATCGTGCCGCCTTTCGGGGATGCCGGCCGGTGGCATCGCCCGCGACCCTGTAGCAGACGACCTTTCGCAGCAAAGCGTGGAGAATCGACAATGCAAAGTGCATGGATGGGTTCCGTGAACCGTGGTTCGTTGGTCTGGGTGCTGGCCGCGAGCGTCGGCGCGGCGCTGGCGCAGCCTGCGCAGGCGCCGTGGACGCAGTGCGCCGGCCCCTCGCAGGACTGGACGGTCGAGACCAGCGGCCTGGCGGACAAGTGGCCCGAGTCCGGCCCGCCCAGGCTCTGGACGCGCGAGATCGGCGAGGGCTACTCGGCCATCCTGGCGGACGGCAACCGTCTGTACACGATGCACCGTCAGGGCAGCGACGAGGTCGCCATCTGCCTGGATGCCACCAGCGGCGAAACCGTGTGGGAGCACAAGTACAACTGCGATCCGAAGCCGGGACACGTGACGCAGTTCGGCAGCGGGCCGCGCGGCACGCCGCTGCTTGTCAACGGCAAGCTCTTCACCATCGGCGTGTCGGGGATGATGCATTGCCTGGACGCCAAATCCGGCAAGCCGGTCTGGACCAGGCAACTCTGGGACGATCTGGGCGGCAGCGTGCTGAATCACGGCTACTCCTCCAGCGCCATTCCATACAAGGATACGATCATCGCAATGGTCGGGGGCGAGGGTCACGCGTTCGTATCGCTCAAGCAGAGCGACGGCGCCGTCGTCTGGCAGAAGCACGACTTCACCAACAGCTACTCGACGCCGAAGATCATCGACCTGGACGGGCAGGATCACATGGTCGGCTTCATGGCGGACGAGATCGTGGGCATGGACCCGGCCACGGGCGAGTTGAAGTGGAAGTATGACATCGGCAACCAGTGGAAGCAGAACGTCTGTCTGCCGCTGTGGGGCGACGACAACATCCTCTTTTTCTCAACCAGCGAGGGCGGGTCGCGCGGCGTCAAGCTGACGCGCGACGGCGATTCGGTGAAGATGCAGCAGCTTTGGGAGACGCGGAAGATTCAGTTCTACCACGTCACGGCCGTGCGGGCGGGCAACTTCATCTTCGGCTCGACCGGCGCGATGGACCCGTGCTTCATGTCCTGCCTCAACGTCAAGAACGGCGAAGTCGCCTGGCGGGAGCGGGGGTTCAGCAAGGCCACCTGCATCTATGCCGACAAGAAGCTGATCATCCTGGACGAGGACGGCACGCTCGCGCTGGCCGCGCCCGACGCCCGCGGGCTTAACGTCCGCTCGAAAGTGCCGCTGCTGAGCAAGGTGGCGTGGACGGTGCCGACGTTGTCCGGGCGCACGCTGTTCGTTCGCGATCAGAAGAGCATCATGGCGCTCGATCTGGGCAAGACGGACAGTTGAACCCAACGTTGTGGACGTTGGGAATGGCGAATGTCGAATAGCGAATAACGAATGCAGGAACTGCGGTAGCAGAACCCAGTAGAGACGGCGCGCCGCTCAGGCGTGACCCGACGGCAAGACACTCAAGGCCCCGCCGCTCTCGGCGGGGCTTCTTTTTTTGGTATCCGCGGTGGTTTCGGACGGCGGACGGGCGGGCTGCGCGCCGCTGTGATGGCGTCCGAAGACAAGCAGGCTCAAGCGGTCAGGTCTTGACGACGACGCGCGAGATCAGGTTCTGCAGCTCGTCGAGCGATGTCTGGCAGTCCTGGAGTTGCTGCGAGATGGCCTGTTCTTCGAGGCGGCCGGCGACCTGCGTGAGCTGCGGGTAGCCATAGCCCCCGGCGGCGCCTTTGAGCTGGTGGGCGGTGGAGCGGAGCAGGACGAAGTCAGATTCGCGGGCGGCCCGCTCCAGCGTGGACAGGCGGTGCGACAGGCCGGAGACGAAGTCGCAGACGAGATCTTCGAAGTCCGGATCCTCCTTGACCAGATCGGACGGAATGGGCGTGTTTTCCGGATTGCGCGGCTTCATCGGTGTACCTTTCCTGTTGTATTGACCGCCTCCCCTCGCCGTGCATATCGGCGAGCGGGAGCGCCCGGTTGCGTGTGTGCAAGCCGAATCGGACAGGGAAGGCAGCCCGGCGCTGAGAATCGGGTTCCTGCCGCATGATCAAAGCAGAAAGGTGCGCGTCTTGCGGCCGGAGAGGTAGCTTTCCATGACGCAGTTGGTCAGGTTACCGGCCGTGCAGTAGAACGAGACGCCGCGCGTCAGGCGGGTCAGCGTGTCGACGAACTCGACCCATTCCATCATGAAATAGTCGTCGACCAGCGCGAAGGTGGAGAACCGCACGCCCATGCGCGAGAGCGTCAGCGCCTCGGTGAGGGTCGCCATCTCGGTCGCCTCGCAGGCCGGATAAATCAGGTGCAGAAAGTCGCCCTGCACGTGGGCCGTCGGCTCGCCATCGGTGATGATGAAGACCTGACGGTTGGCGCCGCCCCGACGGGCCAGGATGCGGCGGGCGAACATCAGACCCATCTGCAGGTTGGTAAAGTGCTGCGGCGCCTTATCGGACTGCGCGATGGGCACACGGATACGCACGCGCGGGTCGAAGATCGAGACGCGCTTGGGCCCGACCAGCGGCAGTTTGTGTTCCGGAATCGGCGCGGCGGCGGAGTAGAACCCGACGATGTCCACCGTATCGAGCGCGAAGCGCTGACGGATGAGCGCGTAGATCGCCATGGCGCATTTCTTGGCCTGCGTGAACCGGTCCCAGCGGGCCATCGAGCCGGACTGGTCGAGCAGGATGACGGTGCTGCACGTCGCCTTGGACTCGGTCTGATGCAGTTCGAAGTCCTCCTCGCAAAGGCGAATCGGCGTGCCGATGCCGCCGCGCTTGACGGCGTTGCGCAGCGTGGCGCCGAGATCGATATCGCTGACCGGGTCGCCGAATTGGAAGGCCCGCGTGCCTTCCGACCGCTCGCCGCCGCGGCCCGTGTGCCAGGTCTCGTGACCTTCGCTGGAGTCCGGCCGCAGATTGCGAAAGACCTCCATCAGGGCCTTACGCTGCATCGAGTTGATCGCCCGCGGCGTGAGCCGGAAGCGCGCTCCGGCCTTTTCCAGCAGGCCGTCCTCGATCCATTTCTCGATCATCGCCCGCTGCTCGGGATCCTCGGCGGCCTCGCGCAGGGCGTCCATGGCCGACTCGCCATACTCCATGACGAAATCGAGGAAGCCAGAGAAGGCGGACAGGTGGTCCTGCGTCGGAAACTCCGAGCCGTCCCATTCCTGATAGACGTAGCGCATGAACGCAGAATCCCCCGCAGAGTGACTGCTGGAAGGGTTGTAGGTCGCGCGGGGCGGAGGCGTCAAGGGTGGGAGGAAGGCACGGAGGGGAAGAGGCGGGTGACCCCAGAGCCTCCGCCGGAACTCTTCCCTTCGTGCCTCTGTGCCTTCGTGCCTTCGTGCCTTCCTCCTCCCTTGCCCACAGGCGCACGTCGGTACATCATGCCGGGTGTACAGGAAGCGCAGGATGACGACATGAGCAGATTCTCGCACAGACCCGTCGTGATCATCGTCCGGGACGGATGGGGCGCGAACCCCCATCCGGAATGGAACCACGCCAACGCGGTGCATCTGGGCAAAACCCCGGTGGACGATCATCTGATGGCGACCTATCCGCACGTGCTGATCCAGACCTCGGGAACGGCCGTCGGGCTTCCGCCGGAGACGATGGGCAACAGCGAAGTGGGGCATCAGAACATCGGCGCCGGGCGAATCGTCGAGCAGGAGATCATGCGCATCACCGGGCGCATTCACGACGGGTCGTTCTTCCGCAATGAGTCGCTGACGAAAGCGTTCGAAAAGTCCCGGCAACGCGACGGGGCGGTACACATCATCGGCCTGTGCAGCGACGGGCGCGTCCACAGCGACCTGGATCATCTCTATGCCCTGCTGGAGATGAGTCGCAAACAGGGGTTTTCGGGGCGACGCGTGTTCGTCCACGCGCTCACGGACGGGCGCGATACAGCCCCGGACGCCGGGCTGGGGTTCATCGAACAGATCGAGCGGCGATGCGCCGAACTGGACATCAACCCGGTCGCCTCGGTGTGCGGGCGATACTGGGCGATGGATCGCGATGACCGCTGGGACCGCGTGGAGAAGGCGTACGATCTGCTCACGGGGGGGGGCGAGGCGCCCACGTTCGACTCCGCGGCGGCGGCGGTGCGGGCCTATTATGAGCAGCCGTCGAGCGATTCGATGCGCGGCGACGAGTTCATCGCGCCCAGCGCGGTGTCGCTGGACGCGCCGGGCGGCGGGCGGATTCGCGATGGCGACTCGGTGATCTTTTTCAACTACCGCGGCGATCGGCCGCGCGAACTGGTCAAGGCCTTCACGTGCGACCCGTTTCCTTACGAGGGTAAGACCAAGCATGGCAAGACGCAGACGATGGGCTTTAAGCGCGGGGCGAAGCTCGATCTGTGTTTCGTCACGCTGACCGGCTATGAAGCGGGGCTGCCGGTGCAGGTGGCCTTCGGCAAGCCGCCGAAAATGGCGGACATCTTCGGGCAGGTTCTGGCGGACCGGGGTCTGAAGCAGTTCCGCTGCGCGGAGACGGAGAAGTATCCGCACGTGACCTTTTTCTTCAACGATTATCGCGACGAGCCGTTCGCCGGCGAAGAGCGCGGGCTGATCGACTCCCCGCGGGACGTGGCCACCTACGACGAAAAGCCGCGGATGTCCGCGGATGACGTGACGGAAGAAATGCTGGAGGCGATCCGCTCCGACCGGTTTGACGCATTTGTGCTGAACTACGCCAACGGGGACATGGTCGGGCACACCGGCAGCCTGCCGGCGGCGATCGAGGCGGTGGAGGCCGTGGATGCGTGCGTCGGCAGGGTGGTCGAAGCCGTGCTGGAACGGGGGGGGGCGTTGATCGTCACCGCGGATCACGGCAACTGCGAGCAGATGATCGACCCGGCCACCGGCGGCCCGCACACCGCGCACACCCTGTATCCGGTGGAGTTGATCGTGGTCTCCGACGAGGTGAAGGGGCGGCGCCTGCGCGAAGGCGGCCGGCTGGCGGACATCGCACCGACGGCGCTCGATCTGATGGGCCTCGACAAGCCCGAGACGATGACGGGCGGATCGCTGATCTGTGAGTGAAGACACCGGCTGGACGCCGGTGCCACACTGGACCACCGGTTGAAAACCGGTGCCACATGCTCACCGGTTGAGAACCGGTGCCACATGGCGCCACATCGGACCGGTTGGCAACGGCTGCGCGACGACCATGACCCACGCAATCTACGGCTACACGTTCGACTATGTTCTGTGGTGGGTCGTCTTCGCCTCACTGCTGATTCACACGTGGTGCTTCTTCCGGTTCTTCCCGCGCAAGCGGCGGCCGCGGCTGGGGCTGGTACTCGGCAACGTGCTGGTCTTTCTGTGCCTGGGAGACTGTGCGGCACTGGCGGGCGAGACGTGGTTTCGCTTCGTTCACGTCGGCATGGACGCCTTCGGCATGACCTACGGCGCACGCAAGTGGATGCTGCTCTACGGTCAGACGAACTCGCTGGACTGCCGCGACGACGAGTGGACGCCGCAGCCGCCTCCGGGCGTTCGGCGCATCGCATTCGTCGGCGATTCGTTCACTTACGGCTGGGGCATTGAGCGGCGTGAAGAGCGCTTCTGTGAGCAGGTCGCGGCGATCCTGTCGCGCCGCGGCCGGCGCGTGCAGTCGATGAACGTCGCCAAGCCCGGTTGGGATACCTACGAGCAGGCGCTCTTTCTGGACACGTTTCTGGACGGCTGGCAGGTCGACGAAGTCGTGCTGGTCTACGTTCCCAATGACATCGAGAAGTCCCTGCCCGTCACGCCCGAGTTCGATCCCACCAGGCCCCCCCCGGACAGCACGTTCTTCAACCTGCACGGCTCGGCGCTGATCGAATATCTGCACTACGCCGTCGTCGTACCGCGGGCAGCGACCGTCACGCACTACCACGACTGGCTCGCGGCCGGCTATGCCGACGCGGACGCGTGGCGGCAGCAGCAGGAGCATCTGACGTCGCTTGTGGACGCCTGCCGGTCGCGCGGTGTGCCGCTGAAGGTCGTCCTGTTCCCGTTTCTGCGCGTCACGGGCGACCACTACGACGCCGGGCGCATCCACGATCAGGTGGCGTCGTTCCTTCAAACGAAGGGCGTGCCCGTCGTCGATCTGCGGCCCGTTTTCGACGGGCAGAATCCTCGGGATCTGGTTCTGAGCGGCCGCGACGCGCATCCCAACGTCCGGGCCAACCAGCTCGCCGCGGAGGCCATCGTCAAAGGCCTTTATCCCGGCAGTTCGACGCCGTAGCCGCAACGCCGACGCGATCTCGAAACTGGCAGTCCCCGAGCGCCGCCGGACCATGCCTGACAAACAAAGGAACACCCCGCGCGGCGAACCGCACGGGGTGTTGCGACCCTGGATGTACGCGCCCCTCGGCGCGCACGTCCTCAGCAGATTTGTCGGCGCCTGCCCTAGTTGCAGGCTGCGTTGATCGGATCCTTGCATCCGCTGGGCGATGTCAGCACAAGGTCGATCGAACCCTCGAAGCAGCACGTCACCAGCTTGGCCTTGCTGCCGTTGATCTGCAAATCGAACGGGCTGCCCTCTACCTCAACCGTGACTTCCTCGCCGTCGTGGCCGGCGTTGGTGAGCTTCACAGTAGCCTTGCCCTTGCCTTTCTTGCACTTGCCCTTGAACTTCTTGACCTCGTCACACGAGATGCCGCCGCTGATGCCGGACGAGTCGAGGATGAAGAGGCCGCGGCCGGTGTCGCTGGCGATCACGGTGCCGCTCGGGAAGAAGGGGTAGACGCTCCACAGGCCGTTGAACGAGGCGTTGTTGTTTTCGGGATAGGTGTCGAAGTACGCAACTTCGGGCGGCGAGGTCTTGCTGACATTCGTGTCGAACACGCGCACGCCGCTGCTGTAGTTGGCCTCGAAGATCATGCCGTCTTCGCGGACGTACAGGTTGTGGTCGATCGACGGCAGTCCGCTGGTAAAGGAGCCGACGTAGACGGGGTTGTCCAGGTCGCTGACGTCGAAGACCAGCGAACGGGTCGTCGGAGTCTGGCCGCGCTGCTCGTCGAGTTCGTCGTCGCCGTACAGATAGTGACGATCCTTATCGAGCCAGAGCTGGTGGCAGTAGCTGACGCCGGGATAACTCTCGCTCGAGACCATCCGCCATGCGGGATTACCGTTCGTGAACTTCAACTCGTAAATCTCCAGGCCGCGACCTTCGCTGGCGCCGAAGATGATGACGCGCTCGTTCGGGCCGCCCTTGTCATAAGTGACGGCCTGGGCGTCATGGAGGTAGTTGCCGGCGAACCGCTGCACGAACACCGGGTTGCCCGGCGTGGCGCCGCGGCCGTTGGCTGGCTCAAGATCGTAGATGTAGACCGAGTACGTGCGTCCCGATCCGACCGTAAACAGATAGCCGCTCTCCGTATCGACCACGACGTTGTGACTGCTGCCGGGGCTGCTGATCGTACGAACGAGGCTGATGTTGCCGTTATCGACGTCGGACAGGTCGACGACCTGGATGCCGCTGTTGCACTCGCTGACCTGGTAGCAGTGGTCCTTGTAGACCTTCACGTCGCCCCAGGTGCAACTGCTGTGCGGAATCGTCCCGAGAATGGACGGATTGCGGGGATCGGTGATTTCGACGACGCCGAGCCGGTTGTTGAGCGACATGAGGGCGTATTCACGGCCGGTGGGCGACACGTACCCCCAGCAGTCATTGCCGCCGCTGGCGCCGAACTGGTTGGGCGCCAGTTGGCTGTAGAGTTCGAGCCCCTCCTTCGGGAACTGGGCCTGGGCCGGACGCGTGACCACCAGCGTGGCCAAACCCAGCGCAAGTGATGCCATGACGATCCTCAAGACGCGCGGATCCATTCGTCGGTCTCCTTCAAGTTTTCAGGTCGAAGCGCAGACGACCAAGCCGCGCTCCCGTTGGTGGTTGCGTGGAGAACTCCAGCCCCCCGTTATCGAGACGTTCGATTCTATCGCATCGAGCTGTGAATTGCAAACAGATCTTTGTTGCCCACTCCGGGAGGAGGTTGCCATGGATGGGTCGGAGCACGCAGGGCGCATCGCTCCACCGGCTATGCATCAGGGAAATACCCAGCCGCGAGTGTTGTGCGGTTGCATAGGATCGTACCGGAGAGGCTACCGGCCGGGCGCCGAGGCGGACGCGCTCAGATCGACCATTGACGCTTCAATGGGAAGATTATCGGCACTGTGGAGCAACCAACTCATTCGCCGGTGCGGTTGTGTCTGCCACCGGACGGTAACCCTCGCCAACCTCGGCGGACGGGTCGGAAAGGCTGCGCAACGACCGCAAACCGCGTCGCCGGCGCACGTCCAGATTCAACGCAACGACGCTTCCTGCCGCAATGATCGACGCGAGTGCAAGAATTGCAGCGTCATAGCCCGCGCGGGCGATCACCTCGCCCAGCGTGATGAACCCCAGGATCATCCCGACATCGCCGGCGCCGAGCACGAGCGCCGTGCCCGTCCCTCGGTGATGGCGTGGGAGGCGATCCGCGGCCAGGTCGATCATCGACGGATAGACGAAGCAATGCCCGGCGCCCATCAGCGCCGCCGGGAGGATCAAGCCGGATTCGCTTTCTACGCCGACCAGACACAGCAGGCCGACCACAACCAGCGCCATGCCGCCGTACATCGTCGGCGACCGGCCGAGCCGTTCCGGTACACGGCGGAAGATCAGCCGCAGAACGATCGCGGTCGGACAGTACGCCAGGAAGAAGACCTTGACGTTCTCGAAGCCGCGGGCGCTGGCCAGTCGTTCGAGAAACAGGTTCGGGATGCAGAACGCCATCAAGAACAGCACCGACATGATAAGCACGCCGCCGGGCCAGTGACGGCGGATGACCGACCATTGCGTGCGCAAAGAACGCGGCTCGTGCATCGGCGCGGCGTTGACCGTGGATGACAGTGGCGTGGCCAGGATGACCAGCGCCGACAGCAGGGCCGACCCGGCCGACGCCAGGAAGAACCAGCGGTAGGTCGCCGCCGTCGCGGGGGCCCCGGTCAGGAACCAGTCGCCCAGCGACGGGCCGATGATCATGCCGAGAAAGCCGGCCAGGCCGATGGTCCCCAGGCTCTCCGCCCGACGGGCGGGCGGGGCGATCTGCGCCGCGAAGACGGCGAGCGTCGTGGAGACGGCCGCGGCCGCCATGAGGTTGATCGACCTCAGCACGGCCAGCAGCCAGGGCGACTGAACCAATGGCATGGCCGCGGCCGCACACGCCGCCAGCGACGCCCCGACCAGCCACGTCGGTCGCCCGCCGAACCGGTCGATCCAGTGACCCAGGTGGAGCCGGATCATCAGCGTCCCGACCACCGCGACGCCCTGTATCCAACCGGCCGTATCCACCGCGCCGCCGATGTATCGGACGTATTGCGCGAAGTGAAAGAGCAGCGCCGTGCTCGTCATCATCAGGATGACGGCCGCGAAGACCTGGAAGTACTCGCGCGTGTAGAGGCGGTCTGGATGCGGAGGCGTCGTCGCGGCGGCGGTGATCATGCGGGTTGTGCAGTCCGTGAAAGCCCTGGCATCCGTCCGCGACCGTCCTGGCCAGCGGCGCCGCGTCATGCACGCGCCCCGGCGCGCGGCAGCGGTCCACCCGCCGACCGCGCCAAGAGTTGGAATTGTAGCGCAACCACGGCCGCACGGACAGGCCGGGGACGGCGGGTGGACAGAGACCGATGCCCCGCGCGTGATGCACCCGCGAGCGCGACACCGCAATGACCCCGCATCCGTCAGCCGAAGTCGCTGCGCGCCTCCGGGTGAAGCAGCAGCAGCGTACAGATGAGCATGAACACCAGCGCCATGAAGCCAAGGAAGGACGACGCCTCGTACAGCGCGACGCCGTAGCGAAGCGTCTGCCCGCCGCAGTAGGCTACCGCCACGCACCAGCCCGCGAACCGCCGCGACGACACCCCCACGATCGCCGCCACCACGGCCGCAACCAGCAAAGCATGAAAGCCCCGCCGCGACGGCTCATTCACCAGATTCGCGATATCCGCCGCCAGCCGCATGGCCAGCATGGCGAGGGCGATGAGGGTGGGGATGGAGCGAGTGAGCATGGGCGATCACCGGGCGCCGGCTGTCGCGGTGGTATAATGTTGACGCTCACCGGCAGGAGCGAGCGCATGTCAACCCGCCTGTCCGCTACCAGGGTCAATCGCAGTATGCAGCACGGTAAACAGGCGATCGCACCAGCGACAGTGCGATCGTACGGTTACGGGGTTGATCGTCGCGAGGAGGGCGGCGCCATCGCGGATCTTGCGGTATTCGCCTGCCGGCGTCGGACTCGTGGCCATCTTCAGTGCCCTGTTGATCTGTTGCTTCGTGCGACTCTCCGCCAGCGTCGCTCTTGGCAGTTTCCGCGTGTCGAGTGTGTTTCCGAAATGCCTGACCAGGCCCTCCGGATCAGCCAGAAACCACGCCTCCATACAGGCGACCATCCATTGAAGCTGCCCTTCATCGATCCCCTTGGGAAGCTTCGCTGCGGCGTCGCGCTCTGACAGCGCGTGCGGCGTCACGTCTGTCGGCACCGGCACCTCGGAGTCGACCAGGAGGACATTGTAGACCTCCGGCTCGTGGTTGATCGCATCGACAAAAGCCCCGTACGCCTGTTCCCGACCTCCGCATGGAATGATGCGCCAGCGGGTTCGCGTCTTCCGGGCCGCCTCGACGACGGAAGCGAGGAACTCAGACATGCCGCGTCGAAACGGTGCGAGTGTAGACGCGGCCTGGCCGCCGCCTTCGATGTAGATGGCGATACTGCGTCTCAGGGGTTCCCCCCCAGCTTGCCAAGCCGCCAGATTTCACCCAGACGGTACTTGTCCAGCCAGAATCGGAGCCGGTCACTGTCGAGGCGATGCAGTTCAGTGCCGAGCGAGCCGTATTCGCAGACGAGGACCGATTCCGCCCGGGGTGTCAGGTCGGAGACAAGTGCATCCGAGTGGGTCGTCACGATGATCTGCGTCTTCGACGAGGCTTCGAGCAGCAGTTCCGCCAGCAGGGCCATCGCATCGGGGTGCAGGCCCAGTTCCGGCTCCTCGATGCAGATGAGCGACGCCGACTCCGCGTTGAGCAGGATCGACAGCAGAGCGAGGAAGCGCAATGTCCCATCCGAAAGGCGCGTGGCGGGAACCGGGAGACTCAATCCCTCCTCGTGCAGGTAGACCTGCACCGAGCCGCCGGAGACCTTCGTCGTCAGGCGGGAGAAGCGTGGTAGAAACCGCCGCATCAGTTCGTTGAAGCGGGGCCAGACCGGCCGATGCTCCAGATCGTTGAGCACCAATGCCAGGTTACCAAGTTGCGGCAGAACACTGTCGGTGGGGAGGTTGGACGGCTGCGGCGAACGAAGCGAGGAGGAGCGGCCGAAGCTCCACTCGCGGAAGATCTGAATCGCCCGGAAGCGCCGCCCTGTCAGGGTCAGTTCCGGATAGAGCTCCAGATCCTGCTGCTGCGAGAGGACCGACTGCCGGATGTCGAGCGTCTCGCGTTTCAGTTCTCTGTCTTGACGGATCGCATTGCCATCGCCGCCGGCGACCATTCTGATCTGAGCCCGTCCTCCCCTGAAGCAATAAAGGGATCCAGCCGCGGTCTCCTCATTGCAGTCGCTCCCGCCGATACCCAGCGTTTCCCCGCTGATGATCATGCTGCCTGCGTTGTCGCCGAACCGGATCGCATAACGCAACACCGGAACGTCGTCCGAGGCCCCAAGGTCAGCCTGAATCTGCGCACCGGTGCCTGGATCATTACCGTGCCAAAACCAGTCGGCCGGGCGCCCGCCGAGTCGAATCGCGTTCCGCAGGTCGGTGGGTGCCGCGTGGAGCAGTTCCACGGCTTCAATGAAGTTCGTCTTACCAACGCCGTTGGGGCCGATGAGCACATTCAATGGAGTGAGTTCGACTGCCGGGCTGCCCGGAGCGAAGGACAGCAAGCCATCGAGCTGCAGATTGTTAAGCAGCATCGTTTCCCGCACCAATCTCGCTGAAAGCGGCCAAGTGCCGTCGGCTCGTGCGGCGCCACGGTCGCCCGGCACAATCTACCGCGAGCCGGCCGCTCCCTCACGGTCGCGGTTCTGGTAGCCTATCCCGGCCGCGAATACCTCCTAGCCGCCGCGCCAATCTTCATTCGTTATTCGCTCTTCGACATTCGCGATTCCTCTGCTACACGTCCAGGTTCTTCACCGTCGCCGCGTTTTCCTCGATGAAGCGGCGGCGCTTCTCGACGTTGTCGCCCATCAGAAGGGAGAAGACGCGGTCAGCTTCAGCGGCGTCGATGTCGGCCTGTTCGAGGTCTTCCATGTCGTCGGAAATGTTCACGCGGCGCAGCGTGCGCACGGCCGGATCCATGGTGGTTTCCCACAGTTCGTCGGCGTTCATCTCGCCCAGACCTTTGAAGCGTTTGATCGCCAGGCCCTTGCGCCCCAGGTCGCGGACGCCCTCGGCCACCTGGGCGAGGTTGTCCAGCTCGACCGGGTCGCCGCCTTCCGGCTGGAGGATGAACTTGGCCGGCGGCAGCTCGCCGGTGACCAGTTCCTCGCGGGTCAGGAAGAGGTCGGACGCGGCCAGGCCCAGCGCCTCGATGCGCTGCAGGATCCGCTCGATCTCCGGCGTGGTGACCAGCGCCTGGTACACGATCCGATGCGGGTTGAGTTCGCGCGGCTCACCGTTTTCGCTGCCTTCGCCGGCCAGCTCCAGCATGAGCCGCCGCGCGTCGGTCAGCAGGACGTCCTTGTCGCCGGCCGCCTCCTCCGCGTGGAGCGGCTCCAGTTCCGCCTCGGAAAACAGCAGCCGCTTCTCCGGCATGTCTTCCTCCGGGCGGTGGATCAGCGCCAGGATGCGGGGAAGGCCGCGCTGAGGATCGCGATGCTGCGTGACCATCTGCTGGAAAGAGAGGCCCCGCCGCGCCAGCACCCGCGTGTGCGCCTCCAGCCCGTCCAACAGGCCGATCACCTCGGCAAGCTGCTGCCTTTCGAACGCGCGGTCGCCGCCGTCGCGGTCGCGGACCAGCAGCGACAGCCCCTGCAGCGCCAGTTCGGTCAGTTTGGCGTTGAGCGCCCGATCATCAATGACGTATTCAACATGCTTGCCTTTTCGCACCTGGTACAGCGGCGGCTGGGCGACGTACACGCGCCCCTCCTCGATCAGCGGGCGCATGTGACGGAACAGGAAGGTCAACAGCAGCGTGCGGATGTGCGAGCCGTCCACGTCGGCGTCGGTCATGATGATCAGCTTGCCGTAGCGGCGTTTCTCGACGTCGAAGTCTTCCTTGCCGATGCCGCAACCCATCGCCGAGATGATTTTCGTGATTTCATCGTGGGAGAGCATCTTGTCGATGCGGGCTTTCTCGACGTTAAGGATCTTGCCCTTAAGCGGCAGGATCGCCTGCACGTACGAATCGCGCCCCTGCTTGGCGATGCCGCCGGCCGAATCGCCCTCGACGAAGTAGATCTCCGTCTCGTCCGCCTTGCGGCTGCGACAGTCCCACAGCTTGCCGGGCAGCCCCCCCCCGCTCAGCACGCTTTTGCGGGCCAGATCCCGCGCCTTGCGGGCGGCTTCCCGCGCCTGCGCGGCCTGCACGCCCTTGGCGGCGACTTTCTTCGCGTCAGTGGGGTGTTCCTCGAACCATGCGCCGAGCATTTCGTTGACGGTCTGCTGAACGTACGACTCGACTTCCGGATTGAGCAGCTTGACCTTCGTCTGCCCCTCGAACTGCGGCTCGGGAACCTTGACCGAAATGATGCCGGTCAGACCCTCGCGCCAGTCGTCGCCGACGACGGTGGTGTTGCCCTTGATGAGGTTGTTGTTCTTGGCGTAGTTGTTGGCCACGCGCGTGATCGATGACTTCAAGCCGGACAGATGCACGCCGCCATGCACGTTGTGGATGTTGTTGGCGTAGCAGAGCAGGTTTTCGTTGTAGGCGTCCGTCCACTGCAGCGCCACTTCGCACCCGAGTCCGCTCGTCTCGTCCGACGCCTTCAGGAAGATCACGTCGTTGTGCAACAACTCGCTGCCGCCGACCAGGTGACGGCAGAACTCGCGCAAGCCGTCGCGGAAGTAGAACTCGCTTTCCTGCTCCTTGTCGGCCCGCTCGTCGATGAGCCGAATGCGCAACCCGTCGTTGAGGAACGCCAGCTCCCGCAGCCGCGTCTGGAGCGTCTCGTAGCGGAACTCGCAGTCCGGGAAGATCTTCGGATCGGGCTTGAACCAGACGTGCGTGCCGCGAAACGCCGCATCCGGCACGGAGGTGAGCGCCGCGTCGATGTCGCCGCGGGCGAAGGTCATCAGATAGCGCTTGCCGTCCCGGCCGACTTCCACCCGCAACCATTCGGACAACGCGTTAACCACACTGACGCCGACGCCGTGCAACCCGCCGGAGACCTTATAGCTGCCCTTATCGAACTTGCCGCCCGCATGGAGCACGGTCATGACGATCTCGAGGGCGGGTTTGCCGTCGAGCATCGGGTTTTCGCTCTGCTTCGGGCCGACCGGGATGCCGCGCCCGTTATCGGTGACGCTGCAACTTCCGTCGTTGAGCAGCCGGACGACGATCCGGTTGCAGTAGCCGGCCAGCGCCTCGTCCACCGAGTTGTCGACCACTTCGTAGACAAGGTGGTGCAGCCCGCTGATCCCGGTGCCGCCGATGTACATCGCGGGCCGGTGCCGGACGGCCTCCAGCCCTTCCAGCACCGTAATGTTGTTTTCATCGTAGCCGCCGGAAGCGACCAGCGGCGGGCCGCCCCCCGACCCGGGAGGCGTTGCGCCGGCAGCCTCGGCCACGTCAACCACACGTTCGTTTACGTCCGCCATACCTGGCATCACTCGTCGGCGCACCCGACAGGCGCACCGTCCAATCCCTGTTCAAACGCGACCCTTCGCACGGGCGCGACGCCGGCCTCGCGCTGCAGCCGACGACGGATCACCATCATCCATTTCATCCGCAGCGGATACACGCGTCCGGCTGCGTCCACGCAGATCGTCAACGTACCGTCGCGCACACCGCCGACGCGGCAGTGCATTCTAAACTCCGCGTCGACCGTATCCGACAGCGCCGCGGCGATGCGCTGCGCCTGCTGCCCCACCTCCCGGGCACGCTGAACGTACCCCTGGATCAGCGCCGCCGCGTGGACGGTCCGGCCGCGCTCGTGCGGATCCGAGGGATCCAGATCCTCGAACCGGGGTCGATCGGCGGTCGCGTTCTGATGAACCCGCCGCAGCACGTCGCGCTGCCTGCTCACCGCCACCTCCTACGACAACGTTACCGGCATGATCACGTAGATGAAATCCTCATCCAGTTCGAGCAGGCCGGGTCGCTGCGGCGTGGAGCATCGAAACACGACGCGCTCGTTCCGGGCGATCTTCAGCGCCTCGATCAGGAAGTGCGGGTTGAAGCCAATGTCCACCGGCTCGCCGGTAAACTTCACCGGCATGGCGATTTCCGCCTCGCCCTGCTCCGGCGCCCGGCTGGACAGCACCAGCCGATCCGCCGTGAAGCTCAGCCGAACCCCCTTGGACTCCTCGTTGGTCAGCAGCGCCGCCTGACGCAGCGCGCTGAGAAACCCGACCGTCTCGAGCTCCGCCCGGCGGTCGTTGTCGCGCGGGATCACATCCTCGTACTTGGGAAAGTGACCCTCGATCAGGGCCGTGCTGACGGTAGCCTGGGCCACGCGCAGAATCATCTGGTTCTCGGCGATCTGAATGCCGATCGGCTCGTCCCCTTCGCCGGCGAACCCCTTCACCAGGGCCAGGGCCTTGGTGGGCACGATCACGCTGGGAATGTCCGCGTCGCTCAACCGGTCAATCTCCGCGGCGCCCTTCGAGAGGCGGCGGCCGTCGGTGGCAATGGCCAGCAGCCGGTCTTTGACGACGAAGAGCACGCCATTGATGGCATAGCGGGTGCTCTCGCGGGCGCAGGCGAACAGCGTCCACTCCGACAGGCGCCGCAGACTGTCGGTCTGGATGCGGAATTGGGGTTCACCCTTCATCTCGGGTACGGACGGGAACTCCTCCAACTCCGACGCGATGATCTGAAAATGGCTGTCCGCACCGCGGATGTGGAGCAGCCGGTCGGTTCCCTCCATCAGTAGGATTTCATCCGCCGATTCACGGGTGATCTTGGCCAGCGTTTCCGCCCGCAGGAGCATCTCTCCGGGCTGCTCCACCTCGACCTGAGTGACGGAGTATCGCAGTCCGACCTCCAGATCCGTGCAGGAAAGCAGCAGGTGATCAGGCCGTGCATCCACGCGCACGCACTGCAACACCGGCTTGGGCGTCCGCGAAGCCACCACCGACGATACGGCGGACAGTGCGGTGGCCAGTTCCTGTCGATTGACGCGTAGCTTCATGGCGAGTGTGGCTCCAGTAATTGATCCGCTCTTCCGGAATAGTTTATGGTAAAACCCGTAGTCGAGCTAGAACCTGTCAAGTCTGTGCGAAGCGGCAGGCCAAAACCCGCAACGCCTTGTGGCGGTGGACGTTGCGAGGTCAAACGCACCCGCGAAGGCTGTGAGGTTCGCGTGCGTGATGCTGTGGAGTACCCGTCGGCTGACCACAGCGCCGGTGCGACAGCCCCGGCCCGTGTGGACAATCGCCGGCCCGCGGACAGGATCGGGTCACGGATCGCATCCGCGAAACCAGCCCTGGCCGCAGCCCGCAGGCCTTTGGTCGAGCCGGCCGGCGCGACACGACAGGGCCGCCGCGACCGGACGGCGGAGCGCCGGCGCGGGAGCCTGAACCGCTGCGTCCCCGGTCGAAGATCAGAGTCCGGAATCTGAAGCGTCACGCTTTCGCCCCTCCAGGCGCCGGGTCAGGTCGGCGACGACCGCGCGCAGATCAGGATCGGTCACCATCAGGTCTTCGACGGCGCGGATGCTGTGCAGGACGGTGCTGTGATCCCGCCCGCCGACGTAGCCGCCGATCTCCTCAAGGCTGTGCGACGTAAGCTTCCGCGCCAGATACATATAGACGTGCCGCGGCAGCGCCACGGCCCGCGAACGGCGCTTGCTCTGCAAGTCCGAGACCTTGACGTCAAACTCGCGCGTCACCACGTCCATGATCGTCGGGATCTTCAGTATTCGAACGCCAGGCTCGCCCAGGGCGGCGCGAGCGCTGGCCAGCGTGATCGGCTCCCGCAGCGTCTGGCAGTGTGCGTCGACCCGTGTGATGGCGCCTTCCAGTTCCCGCGTGTTGGACGTGACCTGTGTGGCGATCAGCTCGACCACCTCCTCCGGCACCTCGATGCACCGCAGACGAGCCTTCTTGCGCACGATGGCCATCCGCGTCTCGACGTCGGGTTTTTCGACCATGGTGACCAGGCCGCAGTTGAACCGGCTGCTGAGTCGCTCCTCCAGATTGCGGATCTCGCTCGGCGGCGAGTCCGCCGAGAGCACGATCTGCCGCCCCGTCTGGTGCAGCGCGTTGAAGGTGTGGAAGAACTCCTCGCGGCTGCGTTCGCCCTCGGCCAGGAACTGAATATCGTCAATGACCAGCACCTCGACGCGCCGATAGACATGACGGAAGCGATTCAGTTCGCCGCGCTCGACGGCGCTGATAAAGTGATTGATGAATTTTTCGCAGGAGAGGTAGCAGCAGACCAGCCCATTGTGCCGCTCAGCCGCGTCGGCGCAAATCGCCTGCAACAGGTGCGTCTTGCCCAGGCCGACGTCGCCGTGAATGAACAGCGGGTTGTAGGCCCGGCCCGGCGAGGTGGCCACGGCCACCGCGGCCGCGTGCGCCAGCCGGTTGAACGGCCCGGTGACCAGGTTTCCGAACGTAAAGTCAGCATTCAGCGGGATATCCGACACGCCGTCGAGCGGATCCTGGAGCGATGGATCATCCGCCGCGGTTTCGCCGGATTCCGACACCTCGAACTCGACGGTCACGAGGCGCCCGGTCGCCGCCTGGGCGGCTTCGCTGAAGGGCTGCTGGCAGTGCTGGCGGAGATACTTGAGCTGGGCCGCGTTGCGGGCGCGTACGAGCAGCACGCCGTTCGACGCCGCCTGCGGTTCGAGTTGATCGAACCAGGCCCGCATCAAATCAGGCGAATGGACGCGCAGGTAACCCAGCACGTCCTCCCAGATGGTCGGACTGATCGAGGCCATTGTTGCGTACAGTCAGACTCCGCGCTGCCGTGATGCTGAACCAGCGTGAGAGGCGGCGCGCCAGCGGGCGGCCGAACCGCGCGATGGCGCTATAGTACCAGTATTCCCCCCGACCGACCAGCAGAATTCACACCCGGTTCGGCGCGCGGGGAACCGGGCCGGACCACCCGCCGGACGGGCGGGGCGAATCGTCGAGGGTGCGGCCTCGCCTTGAAGGGGACGGGAGGCGTGCTACGATCCGCACGCCCCGGAAGGGAGCGCCAGGGATGGTGGAACACGAGGGCCGAACCGGCCGCAGCGACAACCCGGCCGACCAGATGACACTGCCATTCTCGCCCTCGGGCGGAGTGCTGACCGCCGATCCCACGCCGCAGGAGAGTCCCAGCATCGCACCATCCAGACCATCAACCGCCCGCTCCTCGCGCAAAGAGCCCAAACGGGCCACCGCCGAGTCGATGGCGAAGCAGCAGCGCGAAATCTCCGTCTCGGAGTTCTTCACCAAGAACCGCCACCTGCTCGGCTTCGACAACAAGCGCAAGGCCCTGCTGACCACCGTCAAGGAGGCCGTCGACAACAGCCTCGATGCCTGCGAAGAGGCGGGGATTCTGCCCGATGTGGACGTTCACATCCAGCAGCGCGACGAGGACCGCTTCCGCGTCACCGTCCGTGACAACGGGCCGGGCATCGTCAAGCAGCAGATTCCGAGGGTGTTCGGGCAATTGCTGTACGGCTCAAAGTTCCACCGGCTCAAGATGTCCCGCGGGCAGCAGGGCATCGGCATCTCCGCGGCCGGCATGTACGGCCTGATCACGACGGGCAAACCGATCAGCATCGTGAGCAAGACCGGTCCGCGAGCCCAGGCGCACCAGTACAAGCTGGCGATCGACACGCAGAAGAACCGGCCCGACATCATCGCCGAAGAAACTGTAGAGCGGGACTGGACCAGCGGTACGGAAGTCAGCATCGAACTGGTGGCCAACTACCACCGCAGCCGGCAGAGCGTGGACGAGTATCTCGAACTGGTCGCCATCGCGAACCCGCACGCCCGCATCATCTACCATCCGCCCACGGGGACGGTCATCGACTATCCGCGGGGCACGGATGTGCTTCCGCCCGCCACCCGTGAGATCAAGCCCCACCCCTACGGCATCGAACTCGGCACGCTCATGAAGATGCTCAAGCAGACCGAGTCCAAGAAACTGGGCGCGTTTCTGCAGACGGAGTTTTCTCGCGTCAGTTCGGCCGTGGCGCAGAAGATAGTGGCGACGGCCGGGCTGACGGCGCAATCCTGGGTCAGCTCGATCGACCCCCCCACGGCGGAGAAGCTCTACAAGGCCCTGCAGGCGGCCAAGCTCAAGGCCCCGCCGACGGACTGCCTGGCGCCCATCGGGGCGGAGAGCATCCTGCGCGGCATGACCAAGGGGATCAAAGCCGAGTTCTACACGGCCGTGACCCGCGACCCGGTCGTCTATCGCGGCAACCCGTTTCAGATCGAGGTCGGCATCGCCTATGGCGGCGAACTCGGCGGCGACCGGCACGACGAGGACGTGGACGAGAAAGACCTGGACGTGCAGGCCCGCGTCATCCGCTTCGCCAACCGCGTGCCGCTGCTCTATCAGCAGGGGGCGTGTGCGACCTACAAGGCGGTCACCGACACGCGCTGGAACAAGTACGGCCTGTCGCAATCATCAGGAGCGCTGCCGCGGGCGCCGATGGTGGTGCTGATCCACATGGCCAGCGTCTGGGTGCCGTTTACGTCCGAAGGCAAGGAGGCGATCGCCGACTACGACGAGATTCGCAAAGAGGTTCGGCTGGGCCTGTCGGAATGCGGGCGGCGGCTGGGGTCGCTGCTGCGGCGCAAGAAGAAAAAGACAGACTTCAGCCGGCGGCGCGACGTGTTTCATCGGTATATCAATGAAGTCGTCGAAGCCGCCCGGGCGATTACGGTGATCAACAAGGAGGAGTTTCGCCAGAACCTGGTTCGGCTGGCGGAGTCGCATACAGAGGCCGCTGACCTGGAGTTCGATGATAGCGGAAAGGTGATCAAGCAGGCGGAGGAGGATGACAACGGTCTGCGGCTGCCGGATACGGTCGTTGTGGATCGCAATGGAGGCGAGGCGCCTGCTCTGGAGGAGTTGTTTGACACTGGCGCAGCGTCAGCCGCTCGCAAGACAACACGCGCGACAAGAAAGCAGAAGCGACAGAAGTAAGTCGGTCCACTATCAGTTCGATCGAGCCAATCCGAACCCCGACCGTCAGGGAGGGGCTGGCGGCTTCGCTCGGCGTCTGATGCTGATTCGCAGTGGCACTGCGGAAGCCGCTCCCTGACGGTCGCGGTTCGGATTGCCACCTTACCGGTTGATCCCCATGGCCAAGACTAAGACCAAACCCAGTTCCACGACGCGTCCCGCCCGGCGCAAAAGCGACGCCGCTGACAAGATCAAGAACCTCGCCTTGACGGTCGTCGGCCAGGCGGAGCGGTCCACCGACCCGTCCGTCGACATCCCGACCCGCGCACTGTCCAACGTGTCGTTCAATCCGAAGACGCGCTACATCGAAATGGGAGACAACAAGCAGACGCGGAGCTTTTTCAACTTCGGGCAGGCGAAGCGGTTCATGCAGACGCTGCTGGTGGCGTCCCAGTGCAAGGCGTTGATCGACGAAGAGAAGACTATCAGCATCCGCGGGCTTTACTATCGGTCAAAACACACAATCAAGGGCACCAACGAGAAGACTTTCGACGATCAAGCCGAGTCTGATCCGATCATTGAGGACTTGGAGGTCGCCATCGATACGCTACGGGAAGAGTTGCACGTCTTCGCCAGCAATCGCGGCAATCTCGTGGGACCGATCACTCTGGTCGACGACGGCAATACGCTGGACTGCACCCGCATGGGCAGCGCCGGCTATGCCGTGCCGAGCATCGTCGAGCCGGAGACGGTCCAGTTCAAGAAGTGCGACGCGAAGTTCATTCTTCATGTGGAAAAGGACACCATCTGGCGTCGCTTCCACGAAGACCGATTCTGGCAGGACCATCAGTGCATCATCTCCCACGGCGGCGGCCAGCCCGCCCGCGGTATGCGCCGCCTGTTGCATCGCATGCACAAGGAGTTGAAGCTGCCCGTGTACGTCCTCATGGATTGCGACCCGTGGGGGTATTACATCTATTCAGTCATCAAACAGGGCTCGATCAACCTGGCCTATGAGTCGCGCCGCATGGCCGTGCCCGACGCGAAGTTCATCGGCGTCTCCAGCTTTGACTACGAGCGATGCGGCCTGTCTGACGACGTCAAGATCGACCTCGACGCCAACGACATCAAACGCGCCAAGCAGATCCTGGCCTACCCGTGGTTTGAAGGCAAACGCCCGTGGGAAAAGGAGATCAAGAAAATGATTTCCAACGGCTTCAAGATGGAAGTCGAAGCCATGATCAACAAGCGGCTGACGTATCTGACGGAAGAATACGTGCCGATGAAGCTGGGTGATAAGAAGCAGTGGCTTGATTAGCGCGGCGCACAGGTGCAACCCCGGCGCAAGCGCCAATCCGAACCGCAACCGTAGGGGAGCGGTCTCCGTAGCGGCCTCTAGTGCCGAGTGCTGAGGGGGTAGACAGGGTGGCCGAATCCATCGAGAGTCTGATGAAGAAGGGCTATGCAGCCGTCAATGCATCCGATTTCGATGCCGCGATTGAAGTCGGAAACCAACTAGAGCGGATGCGACACTCTTCGGCGTTCGAGATCCTGGCACTGGCATACGCCGGCCAAGGTGACGACACACGTGCGGTTCAGATTCTGGAGGCAGGGGTCGAGAAGGCGCCGAAAGTGTGGCTTTTGTGGGAGTTGCTAGGAAACAAGCGGTCGGATTTGCGCGAATACGCCAAGGCGCACGAGGCCTATAAGAAGGCGCTCGAGTGTTCGGGCGTCAATGAGTCGTCGGTTCGTCTCAACATGGGGATCCTGCTCACGCGCGAAGACTGTTTCGAGGAGGCGTTGGACGAATTCGACCGGGTCGCCGATCCGGATCTCCAGGATCGGACCGAGGCCATGCGTCTCGACGTTTACGTCAGGCAGGGAGAGCACGAGGATGTGATTGTCCGTGGCGAGCGTTTGCTTGCGGAAGGCGATCATCTTGACGACGAGACTCGTGCGCTCGTGCTCGTCGACGTAGGCAGGGCTTACTGGAAAGGCCGCGATGACGCGGAGCGGGCACTTTCGTATGCGTGGGATGCGCTGGCGCACAGCCATGCACTTAGTAATGCCCTCTGGCTCATTCGCAACATCGAGAACGAGGTCTCGCCCGCGGCTCAGTACTTCAGAATCCTGATAGAAGGCGACTGGCCCGAGACCGACGGCAACGGCCACGAGCTTGGTTTCTTTGCAACCTATGACGTCGTCGCGGATGACGTTTCCGAAGCTATGGAGTACATCAAACGCATTGTTCCCGACGTAGCGGAGGATTCACTTCGAGTGAGCGAGTGTAGCGTACTCGAGAACCAAAGTACCAATCCGAAGGGCATATACTACTATACGGGCCACGCGCTCTATCTTCGTGTGGACGAGAACGGCACATGATCCGGCTCCCGCGTCGGGGAGCCGCCGTCACAAGCCGGCCGCGTCCTTGCGGCCGGGGTTCGGATCGGCCCGCCGCTGACCGGGCGGCCTATCAATCGAACAACGTTTCCCGATTCGCCGACGCCGCGCGGAGGTCGGCCAGATGCGGAAACGCGTCGACGAGCGTGGTCGGCATCTCGACCGGGCCGCCCTCCAGCAGCGCGCGAAGCTCCAGGGCGTTGGCGGGCGCCTGGCCGCGGTAGTGGTTGTTGGTGAAGACGTACACGTCGTCCGACGACTCGGCGGCGCTTGCGATGCGCTCGACCCAGGGGGTCAACTCGTCGCGCGGATACAGATAGTTGTATCGCTCGAACACGGGTACGCCGTCTGCGAACCAGGTGTCGGTGCGACGGCCGTGCAGGCGGACGTAGGCGTGCGGGTTCCGCGTCTCGGCCGTGACGCCCAGGCAGTCGCGCAGGGCGGGCTGATCGATGCGGCAGACGGCGACGCCGCGCGCGGCCAGCGACCCGCGCCACGACGCATCGTCCCAGGACGCATGACGCACCTCGACCGCCGCGGGTAGCGGGTCGAAGGCATCGCACAGCCGCGCAACCCAGCCGCGGTTTGCCTCGCCGTTGCGGAACGACCACGGAAACTGGATGAGCAGGCAGCCGAACCGGTCTGCGTCGACGACGGGCGCGACGCTTTCGTGAAAGGCGGCGGCCGCTGCACCGTCAATCCGATCGCGAACGTGCGTGAAGGTCTGCGTCAGCTTGAAGGCGAATCGAAAGTCCGTGCGGGATTCAACCTTCCGTACCCAGGCGGCGGTCGTGGATGCGCCGATCGGCCGGTAGAACGTGGTATTGACCTCGACGGCGTTGAAATACCGGGCGACGAAGGCGAGCCGGTCGCCGGGCTTCAGTCGTCGTTCATAGAAACAGCCCTCCCAGTCCGGGTAGCTCCAGCCGCTGGGGCCGATCCAGACAGTCCCGCGCGGGGCGCGACCGGCGTTGTCGCTTGCGCGCTGCATCGTCGAGTGCTCCGCTGACTAGGTGGCGAAGACGCGAGGCACGAGCCGTCAAACCGCTTCTACACCCGTTGAAAACCGGTGCCACACAATACTGGCCCACTGGTTGCAAACGGGTGCGCGACACTTTGGGCGGCTCGAAGTGGGCGCTTACCGCGCGTGAATCGGGTGGCATCCACCGGAGGTGGACCGAAGGCAGGCCGTGGGCTGGAATGCCGCTCTCTCGAGCGCTGCACTCGTGCTGCGCTCACCACGGCCTCGAAGACGAGACCGTGCCACCCGCCGACCCTGTCATGCACTCGTTGCAAACCGGTGCCGGACAATGATGCCCCACCGGTTGCAAACCGGTGCCACACAGCCACCCGTCCACGTCAGCTCTTCGGCCCGGCCGCGCGCACTTTGGCGTCCACGTCCTCGAACTTCGCAAAATTCTGGGTGAACAGGCCGGCAAGTTCCTTGGCGCGGGCGTCGTACTGGGCGCCGTCGTTCCACGTCGAGCGCGGGATCAACAGGTTGGCCGGAACTTCCGGGCAGGACTGCGGCACGTTGACGCCGAACACCGGATCGGGCTTCGTCGTCGCTTCGGCCAGCACGCCAGTGAGAATGGCCTTCACAATGGCGCGGGTATAACGCAGGCTGAACCGGTGGCCGATGCCGTAGCCGCCGCCGCTCCAGCCGGTGTTGACCAGCCAGCACTTCACGCCGTGGTGGGCCATCTTCTTGCCCAGCATGTTGGCGTACGTCGCGGGCGGCAGCGGCAAGAACGGCGCCCCGAAGCACGTGCTGAACGTCGCTTGCGGCTCGGTGACACCCTTTTCCGTCCCGGCCACTTTCGCGGTGTAGCCGGAAAGGAAGTGGTACATCGCCTGCTCCGGCGACAGCGCCGACACCGGCGGCAGGACGCCGAACGCATCGCACGTCAGGAAGATGATGTTGCGCGGGTGCGGGCCGACGCTGGGGATGACCGCGCCCTCGATATAGTCGAGCGGATAGGCCGCCCGCGTGTTTTCCGTCAGCGCGGCCGAGTCATAGTCGATCGCCCGGCTGGCGTCGTCGATCACTACGTTTTCCAGCACGGAGCCGAAGCGGATCGCGTTGTAGATCTGCGGTTCGTACGTCTTGGACAGGTGGATGCATTTGGCGTAGCAGCCGCCCTCGATGTTGAAGACGCCGCCGTCGCTCCAGCCGTGCTCGTCGTCGCCGATCAGCCGCCGCTCGGGATCGGCCGAGAGCGTCGTCTTGCCCGTGCCGCTGAGGCCGAAGAAGAGCGCCGTGTCGCCGCCGGCGCCGATGTTGGCCGAGCAGTGCATGCTCAGGATGCCCGAGGTCGGCAGGACGTAGTTCATGACCGTGAAGATGCTCTTCTTGATCTCGCCGGCATAGGCCGTTCCGCCGATCAGCACGATACGCTTGTGAAAGCTGACTGCCACGAACGTGGGGGAGTGCGTGCCGTCGGTCGCGGGATCCGCTTTGCAGCCCGGCGCGTTGAGCACAGTGAAGCCGGGCGTGAAGTCCACTGTGCTGCCCGGCTCCGGCCGGATGAACAGTTGGGCCGCGAAGAGATTGTGCCAGGCGGACTCATTGACCACCCGGATGGGCAGCCGGGTCGCCGGGTCCGCGCCGGCGTACATGTCGCGGACGTAAAGTTGCTTGTCGGCATAGTAGTCGGCCACGCGGCGGTGCAACCGGTCGAAGTGCTCGGCCGACATGCGCTGATTGACCTTGCCCCACCAGATCCGATCGCGCGAGTCCGGTTCATCGACGACGAACTTGTCGTTGGGCGAGCGACCGGTGTGCGGGCCGGTGGTGCAGACCAGGGCGCCGTTGGACGCCAGGCGCCCCTCGCCCGCACGGATGGCCCGTTCGGCCAGTTCGGCGGGAGGGAGGTTCCAGTAGAGGTCGCCGTGTCGCTCGACGCCGGCTGAGGCCAGTCCATTCACGCTGGGGAAATAGCCGTGCGAGGCCACTCTTGCTCCTCCGATGGGTTGCGCCGCGGAAGCGGCCCCGGCAGGCACCGGCCCGGCCGGATGTGCCGAGTCTAGCCATCCGACCGACGATCGCAATGGAGACCGCGGCCGCAGTCTGCGGGCGGCTAGCGGACCGTCCGGCGGGCTGGTGCGTGACAGAATCGGAGAGTGCCATGTGGTGTCACGGGTGCCACGGTCTCGTCTTCGAGGCCGTGGAGACGGATGGATGTCCGCCAGCAATCAGGCAACTGCCTTCCAGAAGAAACGGCCTGCCTTCGGCCCGCCTACGGCGGATGCGACGCGGTCCACGCTCCGCGCCGATGCGCACAGAGCGGCTGAGAACGTCACGCCCCCGGTGCGGGCTCCGCGGCAGACCCCGTGTCATCGAACATCGCGTCGGGTAGGATACCTGGGCGTGAAGCGTGGCGGCGACAGTCCGGAGGAAGTCATCGTGCTGGGCAGCGGGACGTCGCATGGCGTGCCGATGATCGGCTGCGACTGCACCGTTTGCACGTCCGCTAACCCGCGCGACCGGCGGATGCGGCCGAGCCTGTTTGTCCGGGCGGCCGGCCAGCGCATCCTGATCGACACGTCGCCGGAACTGCGACTCCAGTGCGTCGCGCACCGCGTCCACCGGATCGACGCCGTTCTCTACACGCATCACCACGCCGATCACGTGGTCGGGCTGGATGATCTGCGGCGATTCAACTGGCTGATGCGCTCGCACATGGTCGTGCGCGGCACGGTCGAGACGCTGGAGCGCGTGCGGCGCATGTTTCCGTATGCGTTCGCGGACGACGAGGAATACCCGTCGGCCAAACCAAACCTGATCATGGCGCCGATTACGGACGAGCCGTTCGAGATCGGCGGCGCCACGGTCCTGCCCATCCCGATGCTGCACGGGAAACTCCCGGTGATGGGGTTCCGGTTCGGGCGCTTCGCGTATTGCACCGACTGCAACTTCATCCCGCCGGAATCGCTGGATCGGCTGCGCGGGCTGGACGTGCTGATCCTCGATGCCCTGCGCCGCCGCCCGCATCCGACGCACTTCAATCTCGAGCAGGCGGTGGAAATGGCGCAGCGGATCGGGGCGGAGCAAACCTACTTTACGCACATCGCGCACGAACTCGGGCACGACGAGACCAACGCCGAACTGCCGGACGGCATGGCGCTGTCGTACGACGGGCTGCGGCTGACGTTCGATTGACCCGTTGGGAATGGCGAATGGCGAATAGCGAATAACGAATGCAGAGAACTCGCGAATCCGATCGTGTCGCCAGACTTCACCCACCGTGGCGTCTGGTCGTACCGTCAGATTGAGGCGCAACCGGGATGTTTCCGGAGCAAAAAAAACCGGCGAGGATATCTTCGACAGCCGCCATTTATGCAACGTGGCGGTTGACGCGGCGTTACAGCTTTTGCGGGCGAATGGCGACGACGTCGTCCACGTCCGGCCGGTCTTTCGTGACTTCGGTTTTGTTGACGGCTTCCGTGGGATCGGAGGTGGTCGCGACGCCGGAGATCGGGTCGACGGAGACCGTGATGCGACCGACGCCCGAGCCGAGCACGATACTGCCGCCCGCGTCGGGTACGCCGTACATGTCGAACGTGATCGTGTCTTTGCTGAAGGCCGTCGATTCGATCGTGACGTGGTAGTCGGGGTCGGCGCCGAGCGCGATCGTGAGGGAGGCTTCGTCGCAGTCCGACCCGCAGGCCCGAAGGACGGCGGCGTTGGCGAAGGCGGCCCAGTCGGGCGTCGCGGCGGCGCGATCCCAGAACCACAGCGTGTAGAAGTCGTCGGCGGTGTTGAACGTCACGCTGGTCGCGGTCCGTTTGCGCATGGCCTCCTGCTGGGCGACGCGAAGATCCATCTGTACGCGGAAGGCGGCGCGCTTCAGCCGGTCGCGCTGGAGATAGCCGCCGATGCGCGGCTGGGCGATCCACGCGAGGGCGGAGATGATGACGATGACGGTGACGATCTCGGCGAGGGAGAAGGCGCGGCGGCGGAGAATGTCGAATGTCGAATGTCGAATGTCGAATGCGGAGGCGCGACGGGCGCACGCGGTGGCTGGTGTCAGCGGATGCAGCCATCTTCCAGGTTTGTTCACCGGTTGCAAACCGGTGCCACATGGGCAATTGTCTGTCATGGCATGACCACCCTGGCGGTGCCGGGAACGGGGTAGAGCTTCTTGTCGGTAAAGCCCGGCATGAGCTGGTCGGTGTAGCGGTCGTCGTGCAGGACGGTGACGCCGTCCTTGACTTCGATGTCGTCTGCGATGAGCACACCGTTAAACGTCCACGCCGATCCTTCCAGGTCGACGTCGGCGCCGGGCGCCCACACGACGCCGGATATAGCCTGCGTGAGCGTGTCGGTCGTGTCGCCGTCTTCGTTGAAGTCCATGGCCCGGTCCGACTCGACCAGGGCGCCGGGCATCTCGAAGTCGATGGTCGCGTTCGGCACGTTGATCAAGAGCGTGGGATACTCGGCGAGTCCATACGAGGCGCGGACCGGTCCGCGAAAGCGGATGCGGTTGCCGCCGGTGCCGGTGATGATCAGCGTGCCTCGGAGCACGACGTTATCCAGCGCCAGTTCCGAGGAGCCGATGTCGAGGAGATAGACGCCGCTGGCGTTGGCGGCGCCGCGGGAGTTGCGCGTCATCGAAAGCACCACGTCCGTGAGGTAGGCGACTCCACTGACGATCGACGTCGGCGTGATGGCGGTCGCCCGGCTGGTGTAGTACGTCAGGTCCGGCTGGGGCGTCGAGATCGCGGGCACGCCGAAGGCCAGTGAGAACAGCGATACCGACACGGACGCGCCTGCGGGGCCGTTGATGACGGTGTCCGCGGTGGTACTGACGGCGCCGCACTGATCGAGGATGAGCGTGCCGGCGTAAATGGCGGCGACGATGCGCGAGGTGCAGAGCGTGATCGTGTCGGCCGCGAACAGTCCGTAAGCGAACGAGGGATGCGCCCGCGGCTGTGCCGAGATTTCGATGGTGTAGGTCAGGTCGTCGACCACGGCCGCGGCCTGAATGAAGGCGGTGTCGCGGTCATCGTTGTCGAGGTCCGCATCGCCGTCGAAGACGCTGACCGTCACCACGCCGCCGTCGCCGCGGGGGTTGATGGTGGTGGTTACGCCTTCGGCCAGGGCGCGCCAGTTCGGATTCTGGTCCGCGTACATCAACACCCACTCCAGTCCGGCGTGAGCGGTCCAGTGCGCCTTCTGGACATCGAGCAGGTTGGCGCGGAGCTGACGGTCCGCGGTCTGGAGCGACACCAGCGTGATGCCGGCGCCGACGACCGCCATCGACGTCATGAGCGTGGTCGCGTAGATCATGACGCCGCGCCCGCGCCGCCTGGATTGTCGCTTAGTCATACCCATCGTGGCGCGTCCTGATCGCGGTCAGCCGGACGCGCTCCTTGCCGTGCCGGCTGACGATGACAATGATGGCCTTGGCGGCCGTGCTGTTGTCCGCGGCGACCGTCTTGAGGTCCGTCTGGTCGACGTTGATCACGCGTACCAGCCGTTCGTAACCCGCGTAGGCGACGGCGTCGAGCGGATTGCCGTCCAGATCTTCCGGTGGCGACTCGGTCCAGGTGTCATAGTCGTCCACGTCGTTGAAGTCCCGTCGCGTTGTTTCCGACGCGGCGGGTCCGAAGACCGATCCTTCAAAGTCCTTCGCGACGATTTCGGCGAGCAGGTCCGACGCGAGTTGCTGCGCGACCATGCCTTCGACGCTTACGGACGCGCCGCGGGCGAAGGTGCCGTAGAGCTGCAACCCGGTGGCGATGCCGCCGCCGAGGATCAGGGTCGAGAGCACGGCCTCGACGTAGCTGAAGCCCCGCCGCCGCCGCGCCCGCGCGTCCGAACCGCGCCCGTCCGAACCGCGCCCGTAAGGAAGCGGCCGCGCCGGCGCGTGGCTCCCGATGCGGCGCGCAGCCCGTTGCAGTCGCGTGGCCATCGGATGTTTCTGCGTCCTCGTCACTGTTCAGCCGTTATCCGTGTTTCGTTCTTCTCTTCGCTGATTGCCTGACTGCATGACTCCACGCTTGCTACCGCGTCGGGATGGACGTCATGGGCAGCCCGGCGAGGCTCGGGCGGTTCATGCAACGGGCCGCGGTGTTCACAATGACCGGATCGTCGCCGTTCGTCTTGACGCGAAGATGAACCGTCTCCAGCGTCCCGGTTCCGAGATTTCCCGTTCCACTGCTGGTGTTCAGAACGAATTCGCCGAAAACATAAAAGCGCATGTCCGAAATATTCAGCACTGCGGGCGACCACGTATTGCCACCGTTGGATGAGTATCGAAGCGTCATGCCGTCCGCGATGCCCAGCGACAACAGATGGGTCTCGACGAGGGCCGCGGAGGAACCGGTGCCGCGCAGGACGATCAAACACCCCTGCCCCACGGGAACCTCGACGCCGGACAAGGCGAACTGTTGCCACGAAAACGAGTCGGCCAGGTCGGCCTCGTCGAAGTTCACGAAGCCCAGCGGCGTTCCGGACGGGTTGTACGTGCCGCTGCGCGGGCGCTCGACAGACAGGGTCAACTGCCGGTCGCGGGCGCCGTTCTTGGCCATGCTGATCAGCACGCGCGTGATCCTGCACGCGGTGGCATTGGCGTAGCTGGGGACGAAGTACTCGGCAACGTGTTCCGCATTGGACACGGGCTTGGGGTCTGTGAGGTAGATGCCGGCGTAGATGTCGTGCGAGGCGACGAGGAGTTCCGGCGTCGTATCGGGTTTCGTCTCCTCGGTCACGTTGGACACGTCGACGCCGAGGTTGAACTCGGCCACGCCCGCGATCACGGCGGCGGCGCCGTCGGTGTTGAGTTCGCGCGTCACCGGGTCGCCGGCCGTGCCGGACCAGACGTAGGTGATCAGGTCGTCGACATCGTCGCCGGTCAGGTCCGGATGCGTGAAGGCGATCTTGGTCTTCGAGATGTCCACCAGCGTCGAGGCCAGGCTCAGCTCCGATATCAAGCGGTTGACGCCGATGCCGACGGCCGACTGCGCTTCGCTGCGCCGGGTGAGGAGGGCGCCGCCGGTGGTGACGACGTTGATGGCCGCGACCGTGGCGCCGATGCAGACCCCCGCAACCAGCATGGACGCGGTCAGCTCGATGAGGGTGAACCCCGGCCGCAGCCGCCGTGCCGACGGGCGGACGGGTGGCGCGGTCACGCGACCACGCCGGTGAGCTTTCCCGCGAAACACACGCATGGTCTGAAAGCGTACGATACCGTGCCCGTCCCGCGGGCACCGATAACGATCGACGCGGCCCGCCAGGAGGGGCTTGTCGATCGTCGCAGGCGCCCGACGGGACGCAGGGGGACGTCCGGTCGTGGATGGACGTTGCGTGTGGCTCTATAATCGCGCTTGTGCAGAACTCGACGAACGCGATTGAAGTGTGGGTGAACGGTCAGACCCGGTCGTTGGCGGCCGGGCGGACGGTGGCCGACCTGCTGAGCGAACTCGAGCTGCATCCGGTGCGGGTGGCCGTGGAGATCAACGAGCGGCTGGTGCCGCGGCGGCAGTTTCACCAGACGCCGGTCGCGGCCGGGGACCGGATCGAGATCGTGACGTTCGTGGGAGGTGGCTGATGGACGCGGATCGGTACCGCGTGGGATCGTTCGAGTTTTCGTCGCGGCTGTTCGTCGGGACAGGTAAATACGAGACGTTCGAGGAAATGGAGGCCGCGCTGGCCGCGTCGCAGTGTGAGGTGGTGACGGTGGCGGTGCGTCGCGACGTGCTGACCGACGGCGGCAAGGCCAAGGCGGGCAGCATCCTCGACCACCTCGACCTGAAGCGCTACACCGTGCTGCCGAACACGGCCGGGTGCTTCACCGCGAAGGACGCCGTGCGTTCCGCACGGCTCAGCCGCGATCTGCTGGAGGGCATCGGCAATCCGGGCGCGGCGTGGGTCAAGCTCGAAGTGCTCGCGGATACCAGGACGCTGCTGCCCGATCCGATCGGCACGCTGGAAGCGACGCGCACGCTGGTGGACGACGGCTTCGAGGTACTGGTGTACACCAACGACGATCCGATCCTGGCATCGAAGCTCAAGGAAGCCGGGGCGACGAGCGTCATGCCGGCCGGGGCGCCCATCGGCAGCGGGCTGGGCATCCTGAATCCCAACAACATCCGCATCTGCCTGGAGTATCTGAAGGCCGACGACCCGGACTATCCGGTGATCGTCGATGCCGGCGTCGGCACCGCGTCGGACGTCACGGTCGCGATGGAACTCGGCGCCGACGGCGTGCTGCTTAACACAGGCATCGCGAGCGCGAAAGAGCCGGTGCGCATGGCCGAAGCCATGGCCCACGCCTGCATCGCGGGTCGTCTGGCGTTTCGGTCGGGGCGGATCCCCCGCAAGCGCTACGCCTCGGCGTCGTCGCCCGTGGAGGGTGTGATCGCGTCGTCGGCGGCAGGGTGACCGGGCAGTGCTCCGGTGGCCGGCGTGCGTGACAGTTCCGGCGGGCACGCTCGAACGTGGCACGGCCTTCCAGGCCGTGATTCGGAGGGTCGCAGGCCCCTGCCTCTGTCGTGAATCGGTTCCGTGCAGGCGAGCCAATTGCGGAGTCGGAATCACGGGCAAGATGCCCGTGCCACGCGCGCCGCCCAAGGCTCGGTAGCTCCGCCGATTGAGTCACGCACCCCGATGGCCGCGTCAGTCCTGTGACCGCTTGACCGACCGCATCGCAAAGGCTGAGAATCGGGATTCGGATGGATCAGCAGGCAGACATCGCGACGCTGCTGTCGGACATCGAGTCGTTTCGCGTCGAGCGGACCGAGTCGCTGACCGACACGGACAAGTTCTGCAAGGCGATCTGTGCTTTTGCGAATGACATGCCTGGCTCTGGCATGCCCGGGTACCTGATCATCGGCGTCGACAACAAGGGCCATGCCACCGGCGCGACCATCGATGAGCGCCTGCTGGAGCGCTTACGCGGCTACCGCGGCAGCGGCAACATCATCCCCATCCCCGACATGCACGTCTTCAAGGCGGCGCATTCCGGCGCGGAGATCGCCGTCGTCGAGGTGCGGCCCTCCACCATGCCGCCGGTCCGCTACAAGCAGACGGTGTGGATCCGGACCGGGCCGTCGGAAGATCGGGCGACCGCGGAACAGGAGCGGCGGCTTGACGAGCGGCGCGTCGACCGGGCCCGGACCTGGGACATGCAGGCCTGCCGCGAAGCGAGTATTGACGACCTGGCGCTGGACCTGTTTACGCTCAACTACCTGCCGCGCGCCGTGTCGCGCGACGTGCTCGATGAGAACAACCGGACGCCCGAGGAGCAACTCGCCTCGCTGCGGCTCTACCACCCGCGCCTGAATGCGCCGACGAACGCGGCGGTGCTGCTGTTCGGCAAAGACCCGCTGGCACACTTCCCGGCCGCGTATGTCCAATTCGTGCGGTACGACGGGCATTCCCAGGCTGCGACCGTACTCAGCGAGCGCAGGATTACGGGCGACCTTCTCGGCGGCATGGCAAGCCTTGACCGACTGGCTACGGAGCTTGCAGGCGCCCATCCGGTCCGCCAGCCCGACCTGAGCGACGCGGCACTCGCGGCGTATCCACCGGTTGCGCTGCATGAGCTTTTGATCAACGCGGTGATCCATCGCAACTACGACGGATCGGCGACACCTGTTGCCGTGAACCACTACGCCGACCGGATTGAGATACAGAGCCCCGGCGGTCTTTACGGCGACCTTACCCGAGACGAATTCCCGCACGTGACGTCATATCGCAACCCCGTCCTGGCGGAGGCCGCCAAGATCCTCGGCTTTGCGAACCGTTTTGGCCGCGGCATCGCATTGGCGCAGCACCACCTGGAGCGCAACCAGAGTCCGCCGCTCGAGTATTCCTTCGGCGCGAATCGCCTCACCATGATCGTCCGGAGGCGCGCATGACTTCGATTGCCCTCTTCAACAGCACCGCCGCCGCCGGCGCCACGCTTGTGACGTACCACCTCGCGTGGATGTTTCACGAGCTGGGTCGCAGAGTGCTGGCGGTGGACCTCGATCCGCAGTCGAACCTGACCAGCAGCTTCCTCAATGAGTCGGAAATCGAAACAGTCTGGTCCGGGCAGAGTAACGCCGGGACCATTCTGGGATGCGTCGAGCCGCTGATCGAAGGCCGCGGCGACATCGCGGAACCGGAGCCGGTGGAGATCACGGAGGGGTTGTCCCTGATCGCGGGCGACCTGCGCCTGAGCAGGTTCGAAGACAGACTGTCGGAAGCGTGGAACGAGTGCCTGCACGAGAAGGCAGATGTCGCCGGCGGGGCATTCTGTGCGTTGACGGCCTTTCGTCGTGTGATCGAGCAGGCCGCTGCCGGCTGCAGGGCGGAAGTGACGCTCATCGACGTCGGTCCCAACACGGGTGCGTTGAACAGATCGGCCCTTATCGCAGCAGACTGCCTCGTGATCCCGCTGGGGGCCGATCTGTTTTCGGTCCACGGCCTTCACCACCTGGGCACGGCGCTACGCGGCTGGGGAGCAGGCTGGCAGCAGCGCCGGGGCGCAAGGGTCGCACCGGAATGGTCGCTGCCGCCCGGCGCCATGCGGCCGCTCGGCTACGTCTTTCTCAATCCTTCCGTACGCGAGAATCACTCGATGCAGGCGTCGCTGAAGTGGGCGAAACGCATTCCCGACGTGTACGCCCGAGCCGTGCTCGACATCGAGCCGCCATCGAGTGCGACTGAAACAGACCCGAACAGACTGGCCATGCTGAAGCACTTCAAGAGCCTCATGCTGATGGCGCGGGAGGCGCGCAAGCCGATGTTCCGTCTTACCGCCGCGGATGGAGCGATCGGGGGACATGCCGCCGCCGTCTACGACTGCGATCGCCAGTTCCGAGGCCTCGCCGCACGCATCCTCTCGTTGGTGGACGATCCGGAAGGGCGGCCGTAGGCGCGCGCCTGGGTGGTGCTCCGATCCGCGCGCAAGCCCCGCACGCGCTACGCCTCGGCGTCGTCGCCCGTGGAGGGTGTGATCGCGTCGTCGGCGGTGACGTGAGGGCGTTGGGCGGCGCGGGGTTCTGCGGAGTCGTGGGCGGCGGGCCGGCTCACACGTTTGTCGGCCGCGGCCGCGCCCGGTCGGCGGACGACGACGGCGTCGCCGTGGGCGCTGCATCGGCCGGCGGAGTTGCGCTCCTGGTGAACGCTGACGACGGCGTTGGCGCCTTTCATCGCGGCCGCGGCTTTGAGCCCCTCGATGGCCTCTTCCGGCCGCTTGAACCCGTCCACGTAGACCGCTTCGATCTGTTCGACCAGTTCATAGCCGACGATCGCGCCGGAACTGGAGGTGGCGATGATCTTCTCCGCCTGCTGCCGTCGCGCGACCGCCAGCTTCTCGTCCTTCGCGTCGGGCTGGCCGGAGTACTTTTGCAACAGCGGGTGAATCTTCGGCCCGCGGACCTTGCGGACGATCCGGCGAATCCTGCGGTATCCCCAGAAGAGCAGCAGCACGGTGGCCAGCGCAATGAGTGCCTTGAACTCCCACGACTGGAATATCGCCGTCCAGTCGGCCTCCTCGGCGAGTTGTTTGCCGATCTCGGCAGCACCGCTGACGGTGTCGCGGGCTTTGTCGATGTCCTGCTCGGACGGGATGATGGAGCCATCTTCGGGCATGGGCGGTGGTGCTCCGTGAACCGGGCGGCGGCGCTTCCGGGCCGCCGTGGGCGTCCATCATAGTCGTTCGACGTAGCCTGCCAAACAACGCCGACGCCATGACGCGACAGGCCGTCGTGCCCCATTCGGCCATGCTGGAGCCTGGCGATCTCAGGATCCGGCCGGTCCGGACATACATCATTTCCGGATTGGCGTCCCGGGCGTGCGAACCCCGCAACTTCTGTCATGCGCCGACCCACGGCTGATGCCGGTTCATCGCTGCGGCCGGCTTCACGGTCGTCCGCAGCCACCACCACTCGGCCGCCAGCAGCGCAACACCGCACGGCAGCAGGATCGTGTCCGGAGCAGGCAGCAGGATCGACGCCAGCAGCACGAGCAGCAGCGTGGCGGCCAGCAGAACGAAAAAGATGCGCCGCAACTCGCCGCGCGCCGGCGCACCGCCGGGTGTTGAAGCGGCATGTCCTGCGGTAGCGGGCGGCGCCTCTGCGTGCAGCGCACTTGCACGTGGTGCGCTTGCGCGCGGTGCGGCCGCGGGTTCGTGTCCGGCGCCGGCGTGCTGCGCGGCCGGCTGGGCCGAATCTGACGCATCCGGGCGGCGCAGCAGCGACGCGACCACGCCGGCAGCGAGGATCAAGCAGATCGCGCCGAGCGAGATGAGCGTGGGGATGTGGTAGAACTCGGCGATCAGCATCTTCACGCCGATAAACGCCAGCAGCACGACCAGGCTGTACTTCATGTAACGAAAGCGGTCGAGCACGCCGGCCAGGACGAAATAGAGCGAGCGCAGGCCGAGAATGGCGAAGATGTTCGACGTGAAGACGATGAACGGGTCGTGCGTGATGGCGAAGATCGCGGGGATCGAGTCGACGGCGAACATGATGTCCGAGCTTTCTACCACGAGCATCGCAATAAAGACCGGCGTGACGGCCCGGGCGCCGTTGAGCTGGGTGAAGAAACGCGGGCCGTCCATGTGCGGCGAAACGGGGTACATCCGCCGCGCCAGGCGGACGAATATGTTGCGGTCCGGCTGGACGGACTCGTGCTGCGTCACCAGCAGCTTGATGGCCGTGACGATCAGGATGCCGCCGAAAACGTACGTGATCCACTCGAACCGGCTGATCAACGCCGAGCCGAGCAGGATCATGATCCCGCGGAACACCACCGCGCCGACGATGCCCCAGAACAGCACGCGATGCTGATAGGCCACCGGAATGTGAAAGTACGTGAAGATCAGTGCAATGACGAAGATGTTGTCCAGGCTGAGCGATTTTTCGATCAGATATCCGGTGAGAAAGTCGAGCGCGGCCTCGCTGCCGCCGACCGGGTGGCCGATGACCTTGCCGATGCCGAAGACGTGATGTTCGTACAGCGTGTAGATGCAGACGTTGAACACCAGCGCCATGACGACCCAGATCGCCGTCCAGACGCCGGCTTCGTTGATCGAAATCGCGTGCGCCCGACGGTTGAACACGCCCAGGTCGAGCGCAAGCAGCACGAAGATGACCGCCAGAAAGCCGATCCAGAGCCAGATAACCACCGACATTCACTCCCGACATGATGCGCCGCGCCCACGTCAACGGAGCGGCGCCGGAACAACAGAAAAGAACTCAACGAATGACTGTATCGAAGATTCACCAGGCGACCACGGCCCCGCCGCGGCGGCGCAGGCGTCAGTCGGGCAGGGGGCGTTCCCGGGCGCCGTCGGCGGGGACGAGCGCCGCCTCGGCCGGTCGTACGTCGCGCACGTTGCGCAGCGTTGCCAGGCTTCTCGACGCGCCGTGGACGCCCTCGTCGGCGCTCCATTGATGGCAGGACCAGGCTCCGGAACGGCTGGTCCCGCTCTTAGCGTCGCCGGACCCGTGTACGACCGAGTGCGGCTCGCGCTCGGCGGCGGCCGCGCCTGTGCCGCAGGTGGCCGCGTCGATCATCACCGCAGCCGGTCCGCCGCCCGGTTCCGGCGGCCGGACCGCCGCGTCCGTTCCGAAAGTCTCACTTGCGGTAACCAGCAACACGCAGCCCGCCGCCAGCCATGAAACCTGCCAGGCGCCGGGCCGCCACTCGCGCAGACGGCCGCGGGCCGGGTCGAGACAAGGATGTTCCATAGCGCCGTGCATGATGCCCTCCCGGCCGCAATCAGACGGCCTGGGCCAACAGCGCGGATCATAGACGGTCCGCGGGCGTTTGCCATTGTGGGGTTTCCGCATGGGTTCCCCGCACGGCATGTCATCCAAATTGCGGCTGCGCCCGTCAAGTATGCAGACGACCGGCGCGGTCGTGAGAACGCGACTTGGAGGCTGACGGTATGAATACGTGGCGTAAACGGCGGATGGTGGTAGCTTTTTGTTTGGTATCCCTGGCGGCGGGCCTGGCGGGCTGTCTGAAGCGGACGGAGCGGTTCAGCGTGCAGCCGGACGGCCGGGTCGATCTGGCGGTGACGCTCATGGGCGATGCGGACGACTTCAACGGGCGCGATCCGCTTCTGACGGCTCACGCGCCGGGATGGAGCGTATCCGAGGAGCGCAACACCCGCGACGACGGGACCGTCGAGGTTACGCGAACAGGGCAGCGGAGCGTGGCGCCTGGCGCGGCCATTCCGGATTCGTACGCTCCGCCCGGTTCCGAGAACGCCGACGTCTGTCTGCGATTCCCGACTTCTCTGACGGTCGAGAAGCGCGCGGACGGCACCTACTACCATTTCAGGCGGGTGTACGCCGGTCGGGCCGCAGCGACGATCGAGTATCACAAGGAGCGCATCTTTCAGGGCGAATTGAAAGACCTGATCGAGCAGGATCCGGATACCCTCTCGCCCGAGCAGCAGCGCAGCCTGATCGTGGCGTTCATCGAACTGGAGAAAGAGAAAGCGCTGGAGTTCGCCCGCGGCGCCGGCGATGAGCTGGCCGACGCGATTCCTCAGGACGCACGGCTCGCGGCGGAGGCGGCCGTGCGCGGCGTGTACGACTCGATTTCGGTGGACTGGGCGGTGGACCTGATGACCGCGCCGGACAAGGGCGACCGGATCGGCGCCGAGGCGGAGCGGATCGTCGCCGAGGCCAAAGCCGCCGTCCGCTCGGCGCTGAACAAGCAGGGAATCCCGGCGACGCTGGTCGAGCGCTTCGCGGCCGTGCATGACCGGCAGATGCGCCGCTACGCCGTTACGGAAGACCTGGGCGATGAATCGTGGGAAGTGCGTGTCAGCCTGCCGGGCGTGATCATCGGGCACAATGGCGACAAGCTGGACGGCGGCGAAGTCGTGTGGGAGTTTGAGGCGGACGCGATCCGGGACCGCGACTGCGTGCTGATGGTCACGTCGCGCGTTGCGGCGAAGTAGCCGCCCGCTTTTCGAGCGAAACTGACCTTGCGTGCCGTATGAGCCGTGTGGACCCTGTGTTCGACGATCATCGCGCCCAGGTCTATGCCTGGGCCTATCGCATCGTGCAGCGCGACCATGACGCGCTCGACGTCACGCAGGACGTGTATCTGCGTTGGCAAAGGCGAGGCGACGAAGGGGCCGCGCTCGTCCAGCCGGCGGCCTGGCTGCGACGGGTCACGATGAACCGGGCGCTCGACGTCCTGCGAGAACGGGCGCGCGATGCCGGTGGAGCGCAGGCTGCAGCATCGAGCGGGGGCATCGGCATTGATGCGCTCGATTTGGACGCATCGCACCAGGTGGAGGCGGTCGAACGGCGCACACGCGTGGCAGCGGCGCTGGGCCGGATCAGCGAACGGCAGCGGGAGGTCATCGCGGCAAAGGTGTTCGACGGCCTGACGTTTGCGGCGATCGCGGCGCAGTTAAACCTGTCTGTGCCGACCGTGAAAACGCATTACCTCCGCGGCGTGTCCGTTCTGCGCGAACTGCTCCATGCAGAGAGGGTGGGGTAGCAGTTTGTTGAAGCATGACTCAACCCGCATGGGGCACCGGCTTCCGGCCGGTGGAATCACGGCCTGGAAGGCCGTGCCACACAATTTTCAACGGGCTGTTAGACGCGGACGGCGGATCGTCTTGCCATCGTGTGCGTACGTTTCGCGAGGAACCGCGATCGTGACCGGGACAAAGGGATTGCGCGACTGGTGAGGTTCACAATGAATTGCGACAAGATCAACGACGTTCTG
>CAZYLK010000005.1:0-12846 GCA_964648365.1 uncultured Phycisphaeraceae bacterium | reverse complement strand
GATTGCGCGACTGGTGAGGTTCACAATGAATTGCGACAAGATCAACGACGTTCTGGCGGATTACCTGGGCGATGAACTGACCGACGACGATCGGGCGGCCGTTGACGAGCACGTGGCTGATTGCGCGGCCTGCCGGGCGGAGGTGCTGTCGCTTTCGGCCACGGTGTCATCCCTGCGTTCGCTGGAGCCGCCGGTCGGAGCGCGGCCGGTGATCCGCCGCACGGCGACGATCCGGTGGCGTCCGCGCCTGCTGGCGCACGCGGCGGTGCTGGCGCTCGGCATCGGTATCGGCTACGCGGTGCGCCCGGCGCCGGCGCCCACTCAAACCCCGGTTCAAGCTCCGTCGGGACAGGTCGCGCTGGACACGAGCGGCATTCACCCCGGGTGGGTGCGCGAATGGTCGGCGCCGGCGTCGTTCAGCTCGGCGGCTGAGGGCAGGTCGCTGGTGCGCAACCTGGCGGTCTTCACACGCTCGTTGGGCGGGCACTTGGACGGCTGAGGGAAATGTCGAATCTCGAAAAACTGTTGATGACGCACCTTACGGCGTCAGGTCTGCCGGCCAGCGAATGAGTACCCAACCGTCCGGCGGCGTGCGCTCGTCATCCAGATAGACCTTCATCCGACGCGTTTCAATAGAAGACCGTGACGATCAGGTTCTGCGCCGCCGACTTGCCCTCGAACACGCCGATGGACGACGTGGCGAACTTGATGGTGATGTCCGGGTTGGCGTCGGCCCACTCGTTGATCGCGTTGTTCATGAACTCGGCCGCCGCGTCGTTGAGTTTGCAGTGAAACGTTCGGCATCGCGTCGCACCGGCGCCGGTGGGATTGAGGGGACGCGAGTATTTCGATTCATTCCAGCCGGCCGCGGCGCCCAGACTGCCGGTGGTGTAGGCAAAGGTCGAGCCGGACGAGTCGCGATGCTCCGACTTGCGGCTGGCGGCTGGCTCGTCGTCGTCCATTGCAATCGGCTTGTAGCCATACGACGACCCACCCTTGGCCGACGAACGGTCATGCGAGCGCTCGAACTCCTCAACACAATGCGAGCACATCAGCTTGCCGCCTTCGTACCGGGCGATCCCGCTGTCGAGATGCTCGGGGTAGACGGTCGCGCCGCAGGACTGGCAGAGGCTGTGGCCGGACTGACTCATGGCAGGACTCCTTGACTTGCAACGCGCCGCAGGATCGGGCGTCGAACGAATTCGCGCGGTCGGCGGACGCTGACAGCGAGTCGCGGCCGTGCCGTCGTCGCGCGACCTCCGCCGCCGTCCATATCGAGCACGGCATCCTTGGACACACGGTCCGATGCCTCGCTCGCTGCGCTCCATTATCGTCTTTGCCGCGCCGACCTCAAGAAGCGGGGCGTCTGTTTCGCCGGGCGGCCCGCCCGAACCGCTGGGTGCCGCCCTGCCGACGCCGACGGCGCGACGCATCCGGACCCGGACCGCTCCAGCATCGGACGATCACGCTGCATCATTGTGCCGTCGCCGACCGCGGCTGCGCAATTCAAAAGGCGGCGCCCCGGAGGGCGCCGCCCGTTTCTTGGTCTCGAATGACGGCTCCGAGTGGAACCGCTGGCGATCAGCGCCGCCTAGGGCGCCGCACAGGCCGCGCCCTTCGCGCGGAGCTTGCAGAATCCGTCACCGTCCGGGCAGTCGATCTGTGTCTTGACGCGGCGGTCGCAGTCGCCGGCGGACTCGCAGACGGTGTCGCTGACGTAAGTCTCCCCGACCTCGGGGCACGTGTCACAGCCCCGGCGACCGCGCGACTTGCGCAGCGTATAGGTACACCGCTCGAGCGAGACGTTCTTCACCGCGTATTCGAGATGGAAATGCCACGGCTCCAGGAAACCGAACGGCGCCGGCAGCGGCTCCGGCACGACCTGACCGTGCTCTTCCTCCAGGTTCTTGTAGATGTGGTACGGGAACGAGACCCGCAGCGTCAGCACGTTCGTCCCGTTGCCTTCGACCTCGACGCTGCCCATCTCCGTCAACCCGGCCAGCGTGTAGTTGCGTGGATTGTCCGAGAAGATGTTCGGGAAGAAGTGGGCATAGTCACGGAAGGGATCTTCCGCCGTGTGCTGGTTGTGCGCGTGATGATACGGATGCGGAAGCTGGTCCATCTGGTCGATGTCCCAGAGTATGTGGAGCATGAGCGTATCGGTCTGGAGTTCGACGTTAGTGTCGAACGTCATCTCCGACACCTCCACCGTGATCATCGTCTCCTCCGACTGAATGTCCTCGAAGTAGTGCTGAAGGCGGCGGTTGTTGGCCGTCTCCTTGAAGAAGGCGTTGGCGATCACCGACTCGTCATCGCGCAGGCCCTGCGGCACCAGCGGGCGGCGACCGAAGATGTTGATCGAGTTCATGTACCCGACCTTGCCATCCGTGCCCTCCAGCGGCAGGGCGTCCATCGGCCCGCGCCCGGCAAAGTTGAAACTGCCCTTCCACGTCCGCTCGCCGCTGTCCGTGTCGTAGGTGACGCGCACGGTGGCGTTCCCGACGGCCTGCGGCTTCTGCGCACTGGCCGTGTCAACAAGAGCCAGCGCGACAACGGAAAAGACTGACGCACGACATACCCAACGGACCATGCCGTTCTCCTTGGCTATAGGACACAATTTGGCTGACGACCCAAGTCCCCCCAGGGTGACGCTCGGGCGATTATACGCACATCGGCTCCGCGAATTCAACGACCCGGCGGCGGCCGCGCGTGTCCGGCCGCTTGCGACACGCACCCAGGCGTATTCTTCCCCATCCCATGGCCAACATTCGGGCTCGGCTGGCCGGGCGATCCGGATGCGGACGTGGCGCCGTGGTCGCCGCCGTTCCGAGATACGCGGGCAACCCCGGTGACGGCCGGCCTTCCCGGATGGAAACCGGCCCCATCAGCGGCGCGGTGAGAATCGGAACCCGCGCGCTCCCGCACGCGGTGACCCATAACGCCCCCGTCTGACCCCGACGCCCGCCTCGCCGCCCGTCCGGTCAACCCGTCGCTGCGTCCATCCGACGTAACCCATTGGGAGCACAAGATCGTGTCGTGGCGGGGCGCAGAATGGCGCCGCGGCGCGGGCGGAGAAAACTGGTGGGTCCGATATGAATGGGCAGGTGCTGATCGTCGAGCACGACGGGGATACCGCTGTCGTGCTGAAAAACCTGCTGGGCGGTACGTTCCCCATCCACGTCGCGGCCACGGCTGCCGGGGCGCTGGAGGCGCTGAACGACTCCGCGCCGGACGTACTGCTGATCGACATCAGCCTGCCGGATCTGGACGGGCTGGAGCTGTGCCGCCGGATCAAGGCGCGGCCCTTCGCCGACCAGCTTCACGTCGTCATCCTGACGGCCCAGACCGATGCGGCATGGCGCGGGCGGGCGTTCGAGGCGGGGGCCGACGACTTTCTCTGCAAACCCGTCCACGGGCCGGAACTGCTGTCGAAGCTCCAGACCCAGTTCCGCCAGCGCAAGAAGCTCACCGACCTGGCCTTCAGCCAGGCGCGCACGGAGATCCACAGCGACGAACTCGAACGCCAGGTGCAGTTGCGTACGGCCGAGATCGTCGCGACACGTAACGTCGCCGTGTTCGCTCTGGCCAAGCTGGCGGAATCGCGCGATCCGGAGACGGGCGAACATCTCGAACGGATGCGGGCCTATTCCCAGATTCTCGGCGAAGACCTCTCCGGCGAAGGCCCCTACACCGACGTGGTCGATCGCGATTTCCTCGACAACCTCTACCAGTCCAGCCCGCTGCACGACATCGGCAAGGTGGGCATCCCGGACGTGATCCTCCTCAAGCCGGACCGTCTGAGCGTCAGCGAGTTCGACCTCATGCAACGGCACACGGTCATCGGCGCAGAGGCGCTGCAAAGCGCCGTGGATCATCGCGACCGGGCGGGCGGGTTTCTCGAGATGGCCGCCGACATCGCCCGCTGCCACCATGAGCGCTGGGACGGCACCGGGTATCCGGCAGGCCTGGCCGGCACCGATATTCCGCTCGCTGCGCGCATTGTCGCGGTCGCGGATGTGTACGACGCCCTGACGTCGGCCCGCGTCTACAAGGCGGCCTACACGCCCGAAGTCGCCCGACTGATGATCCTGGAGCAGGAGGGCCGGCACTTCGACCCGGCCGTGGTGGATGCGTTCCGCAGGAGCTACGAGCGGTTTCTCCGGGTCCGCGCCGCCACCGATCGAACCACGCCGACCGACATGGCGCCGGTGATGGCGTCGGCTGACATCCGCCGCTAATCCGACGACGGCAGCCTCGGCGCCAATCGTCCAGACAGGGCCAGCCACGCCGTGGCCGCAATGGCGCCGAACAGGTTGAAGACCAGGTCCATCAGCGTGTTCTCGTAGCCGCCGACGCCGGTGTCGGGAAAGCTGAGCACCGCCACGAATTCGATGATCTCGTTGAGCGCGCCGACGCCGCAGCCCATCAGCACGATCAGCACGGCGAGCATGCCGCGCCGCTGAACCGGCGCCGCCAGCAGCGGGCTGAGCAGATGATGGCACACCAACGTCGCGACGCCGAAGCCGAAGGCGTGGACGAGTTGATCATACCGCAGCAGCCGCGGCACGAGCTGAAGCTCGTAAAGCACTTCCTTGCCGATGCGCACGTTTCCGCCGGCCATGTGCATCAGGCCCCATGCGGACAGTCCCCAAAGGACGACCGGGCCGAACCGAACCACCGGCTGCTTCCACGCCACCCAGACGCAGACGACCAGCACCACGGCCGCGTAGAGCAGGAACTCCTGATTCGATCGGCGCAGGGCGATGATCGTAAAGACCGTGGCGTAGGCCAGAGTGATCGCCAGGCACGTCAGTTCGTCGCGTTTGAGGCGCATCCAGGAATCAGATCGAGCGGGACGGCGGGTTGTCAAGCCGGTTCGCTCACTTCGCTGGCGGCGTCGAGATCGCCGTGGCATGCCGCGGCTCGTAGAGCATGACTTCCGCGCCGCCGGGCAGCGACAGCATGACGGTGATGCCGTAGCCCTCGTCCTTCGGTTCACCACCGACCGTGACGCCCTTCGCCTTCAAGTCCGCGACGGTGGCATGAATGTCGTCGCACATGAAGGAAACCAGATGCCGCGTGCCCGACTCGGCCGGCGCACCCTCATCCGGATGGACGCCCATCTCCGCCGGCGGCAGCGCGAAGATCAGCCAGCCCTCGCCCGCGTCAACGTGCTTGAAGCCGAAGACGTCGCGCAGCATGGCGCGAAGGGCCTCGGGTTCAGAGGAATACAGGAGGGTGTGGGTTCCGATGATGGGCATGAGACATCTCCGTCTGTCCGTCGTCGCCCACGGCCACTAACCTGGAACACAAGGATCGGTATACGGCACTCGTATCGGCTCGTTGAGGCGAGCCAGCCTCAAATATTCCTGAATCCGCAGAGTTATTGGCCGCCAGCCGGGATCGTTACAGACGTTATGGTCTTTGTTGATAGAGCGTAGGGACTCGTCGTACAGACGAATCGCGCTGGAGTATTGGCCGCTCAAGTGGGCTGAGATACCCCGAGCCATGTGGATTTCATAATTGCCCTCGGAGAACTGCTCAAGGACTCTTGACATGAGTTCATGAAAACTGCGTAAATGGTCATCAGTAGTACCGTTCACATCCTCCAGCAAGAACATTATTGAAAGAGCCGCAGTTTGCCGAATCTGTTGCCTGATTTGATCTGCAAATCTGGCGACGGGAATACTCGGGACTTGGACCGTATACGTCTGGCGGATACTGGGCTTGTATCGGACGACTCCAGCCTGACACATAAGCCGCGCGCTCGCCGTCGGAACTGCATCGTTCAGAAAGGTCGTGACGTCGGTGGGATCGTTGTTCCAACAGAAGTCCGACTTCAGCGTGATTGATTCTTCGGTCTCGATGACTCTGCCGATACACTGTGACGTCACGTCTACCACATACACAGGCGGTATTTGTTCGGGCGGCCACTCCTCAAGAGGCACCAACGCCACAAAGACGGGCATTGGTTGCTTCATCCAGTATGCCAAGTGCCTGGAAGCGAAGCTGAATGACGCGCTATCATCTTGCAGTCGGATATAATTACTTGCCCCACATTTGACCTGCACGCCGAAATGGAGAAACGGTTGCCCCTCCGCTACTGCTTCGCAGTAGAGGTCGATGCCAATGTCAGTCCCTTCGGCTACGGGTCGCACGAGGCAGGCTCTACTGAGCCGGTGTGCTACAAGGCTCGTTCCGTAGTTGGCTTTCAGAAGCGTTTGAGCAACTTTCGGAAACGCGGGCATATTCGGCTCCACACTTACGTCTCGGCGGAAGCAAGACGTCGAACCGCCGCCAACTGTTGCTCATAAGTCGCCTTCCCCCGAACGGTGAAGATGAAGTTCTCCTCCGCCAGCGCCTCCAGCGCTGCTTCCGGCACGAGGTGTTCTCCCGAACGCAGCACGCGGCCGCTGAAGCGGCCGAGCATGAAACCCAGCGCCCGCCTCTCCGTGTCGCGGTCTGGAAACGTGATCAGAACCATCGCATTCTCCGTCGGTCGTTGCGTCGCCGTGACGCCCACCTCCATGATAGGCTCGGCCGGGCGGGCCGCAAACAAAGAGTCCGAGAAGCGCGAGAAAAGGGGGCCGGCAACGGCCTGCGATCAACTCGCCTGTCCGTCGAGTCGTCAGCCGAACACCAAATCAAACACCACCACGTACGCGTTGCTGAACGGCTCCTGGCGGAAGAACGTCACGCCCAGGCCGGGGGCGCCGATGAAGGGACGCATGGTCCAGCCCATCTGGATGCCCACGAACGAATACAGCGCGACCCAGGCGTACATCATCACGCGGTGGTTCGGGTTGCGGTCGATCAGGACGCGGTAGTAGCGGCGGCAGACGACGTGGCCGGCCAGCGTCGCGATGACCAGCATCGCGGCGTTGAACAGCAGGGCGGCGCGATAGCTCGTCGTCGAGAAATACCAGAAGCGCGTCAGCGGACCCAGCGCCGCCAGCGCGATGCTCAGCCCGGCCTGACCGGCCAGCAGCGCTTGCAGCGACTCGCGCAGATCGTCGCGCAGACCCATGATCGTGGTCAGCACGAAAAACCCGGGCAAACACAGCGCACTGGTCGCCAGCAGCAACAGCGGCATCTTTACTGCGGAATAGAACACTTGCAGCAGGCGCGGCAGGCCGTCGAACTGAAAACTGCCCATCAACGCGCCGTAGGCGGCCGCGAAGACGACGATCATCGCCGGCAGCCACCACCACGGCCGATCCTGCGACGGCCGCGACGGGTCGAACAGGTCGCGCCCGCGAAGAAACGCGTCGGTATGGGCGAGGGCGAGGGACATGGGGAATCGAATGATGAATGTCGAATGCTGAAAGCCCCCTGGGGCCGGTCGAATGCTGAACGCCCGCTACGGCGGGTCGAATGAAGACAACCGGAAGCCGTTGCGACCGATCCGTCCGGCAGACAGCACCGGCGTGCCTGTGTCGGCGGATGATCGACGGGCGCTTCATCTACGCCGCCTCGTCGTTGCCAGTCCTTATCCTCCCAGGTTCCGAAGCTGTTGCATCACTGCCATGAAAAAGTTGCCGTCGCCGCGGGCGCGGAACCACTCGAAGGGCAGGTCCGGACTGCCGATGAACGGCCGCAGCAGCCAGCCCGTCTGCGCGCCGACCAGGCCGTAGATGATCACCCAGATTCGGAAGATGTATCGCGCGGAACCCAGCGCCTGCTCGTCGTGATGCGGCAACCGGTCGAGCAGGCCCGGCGGCAGCGGCCCGGCCGGGGGTATGACACCGCGCTCCCGGACGCCAGTCGGGAAGCCGACGGGGGTCGCGCTGTCGGCACCGCTGGCGTTCGCGGCCCCCGGCGGGGGAGATCCCGCTGAACCCGCTGATGGCGCCGATCCGGCCGGTCCAGCCGACGCGGTGGACCCGGTGGATGCCGGTGGCATCGCTGCGCTTGGCGGGGCGGCTGGCGTCAGCGATGACACCGGCGCCGGAAACACGACCGGTGCAGGCCGGGCGGCTGGCGGCGTGGGCGGCGGCGCCGTCGCGGCCGCGAGCCGGCGCAGCGTATGCAACAGGAACGCCAGCCCGACGATCCCGGAGATCGTCAGCAGGGCCACGTTCAGCAGGATCATGAACGGATAGCTCGTGGTGCTGAACGTGAAGAACCCCAGGATCGGCCCCAGCGACGCCGCGACCGTCACATTGACCGCGATGGCCGCGACCAGCAGCCGCACCGTCGATGCGAAACTCAACCGGCACCCGACCAGCGCGTTGAAGACGTAAAGCGACGGCAGCGTCACCACGAGCGTGACGAAGAACAGCGCCGGGAGCTTGGCCGTCGAGGCCAGCATCTGCCAGACACTCGCCGGGTCGCGACTGAACAGGGCGTACCAGCCCATAAAGAAGCCGTAAGCCGCGCCCAGCGCGATCGCCAGCGGAACAAAGCTGCGAAGCGGCAGGTCCACCCGCCCCTCCGCCAGTTCCCCCGGCGCCGTCTTGCGTCCCCGTAGCAGATCGTCGAGTTGTGCCAGTGCTTTGTGCATGGAGCTACTCTACCGTGGGGGTCGGGGGGAAGGCCAGTGTTTTCCGGCGGGGCGATCGCTCAAACCACCCGACGGCGCGTGACCTACGGGCAGTCCGACGGAAGCGCTGTCCTTCACCGCAAACGGGGACTTGCAACTGGCGGCAGCGTCTTGAGATAAGCCCCCCCTTTTGATACCTTGCGAAGAGATTTCGCAACGAGGGAGGCGACTCATGCCGGTCACGCTCACCATCCGCGATGAAACGACCGCCGGGCAGCGGCTCAGCGAACTGACGCTCGACGGCCTGTCGGAGCGCATCACCGTGCGCGAACTGATCCGCAGCCGCGTATACCAGGAAGTCAAGGACATCAACGTCCGGGCGGCGCTTCTGCCCAACCGGCCCGCCTTCCACGCCCTGGTCCAGCCCAGCGACGCCGAGCGCGAACTCAACGGCTACCGCCTCAAGAAGCCGCGCGAGATCGACTGGAAGAAGCAGTTCGACGTCGCCGTGCAGGCGTTCGAGCACAAGTCCTTCCTGATCCTTATCGACGACAAACAGGCGACCGGCCTGGACGAGGAGTTCGACATCGGGCCGTGTAGCCAGGTGTCGTTTGTGAAGCTGGTGCCGCTGGTGGGGGGGTAGCGGAGAATGGCGAATGGCGAATAGCGAATAACGAATGCAGAGGGAATGGCGAATGTCGACCGTCGAATGACGCGGGAACGTCGAGTGTCGAATGACGGAGGGGGCTTCGCTGTTCGCGGCGCTGATTCGGGCGCTGGGTGCGATCTTAAGGGGGCACGAGATGGGTCTTTGGCCGAAACGAGAACCTGAAGCGGATTTCGAGGCGTTCGAGCCGGCGGCGGACGATCCCTATGCTCAGGAACACGGCGCGATTCTGGCGTGGGTTGACGAGGAATTCGATGCCCGGGGCGATCGATACTACTACGAACCGGAACTCAAGTCCGCGCCGGCGGGGCAGGCGATTCTTGACGCGGATGCGGCGGCCAGCCGGCGGTTGGTGATAGCCTCCGTTCGGCAGACGCGCCACTGGGACGGGCAGTTTGAGCGCATCCGAAGGCGGGCGCAGCAATCAAAAGACACGCAGACGTTCCATCGCGGGCAGGGGTGGCAGGAGGTATCGCGCCGCCACCGCCTGACCGTCGCCGTCACAAAGTCCCTCATGCGGCGGAATCTGCCCTTCGATGAGGCGGACCTGCTGGAACTGTTGAATTGGGCGCTGGGCAGAGAGTACTTCTCGACATCCGACTGTCCCGTGGGCGCGATCGCCAGGGCGCTGGAGCGTTTTGCCAACACGAACGAACTCAGCGCTGCATTGCTGGACGCGATGCGCCGGTTCGCGGATGCGCTCAGCGAGCAGGCGGATAAAGATGCGCGCCGATACGGGACGATGGTTGCCGAGCTCTGCGCGGGCTCGCACTCGTCGGATGGGCGCAGCACGGAGTTTCGCCTCAATCCTGGAGAGGTCTGGAGCGATACCGTCAACAATGAACTCAGTTCCGAACTTGGCGAAGCTCGTAAGGCGTGGTTCACTTTTCTGCGCAACGCGTCGAGTGCGACAAGTGCAAAGCCATCGGCAAAGTGGCTCAAGACGACCCTGGCGCACGCTGACGCCGTCGGTCAGGAAGCCCTACGACGGCGGCTGCTGGGTTGGCTTTCACACGTTCCTGCGGGCCGATCGGCGCCTGGTCGACCCGCATACGACGGGGACGTTCGCGCTGAGGTCGACCTTATGGACGATCAGAACGCCGACTGTCTGCGCGGAATCCTTTGGACCCTCGGCGCCATGAAACCCGACGCGGCCACGGCTCGCGCGATAGGCATTGTCACTACGTCTGCTTATCGCAAGGTGCCCGGCGTCGGCCCGCGAGCGGTGAAAGTCGGCAATGCCGGCGTTTATGCTCTTTCGGCCATGGGCTCGCAGGACGCCGTCGCGCAACTCGCCATCCTCAAGGCCCGCGTCAAGTTCGGCACGGCTCAGAAGATGATCGACAAGGCATTTAGCGCCGCCGCCGAGAGGCTCGGTCTGCCGCGCGATGAGATCGAGGAGATGGCCGTGCCGACCTACGGGCTGGAGGAGGTCGGGCTGCGGCGGGAGGCGTTCGGCGACTACACGGCCGAGCTTGTCGTCACCGGTGTTGACGGGGTGGATATCCGCTGGCACAAGGCGGACGGAAAGCCGCTGAAATCCGTGCCGGCCGCGGTCAGGAAAGAACACGGCGACGACCTCAAGGAACTCACGCAGGCGCGCAAGGACATTCAGGGAATGCTGCCGGCCCAGCGCCAACGCGTCGATGCGCTCTTCCAGTCGCAGCGTTCGTGGTCGCTGGCGGCGTGGCGCGAGCGCTATCTGGATCACCCGCTCGTCGGCGTGCTTGCCCGGCCGCTGATCTGGCGGTTCTCCAAGGGCAAGAAGACGGCGGACGGCATCTTCCTTAACGGCGCGATCGTCGACGTCGAGGATCAACCGATCGACTGGCTCGACGACGAGACGCGGGTCGAATTGTGGCATCCTATCGGCCGCACGACGGACGAAATCGTCGCGTGGCGGCAGTGGCTCCAGCGACACGAGGTGAGACAGCCTTTCAAGCAGGCCCATCGCGAGGTTTATCTTCTGACCGACGCCGAATTGAACACGCGCACCTACTCGAACCGGTTCGCCGCCCACGTCCTGCGCCAGCATCAGTTCAACGCGCTCTGCGCCGCCCGCTCATGGAAGAACAAACTGCGGCTGATGGTCGACGACGAATACCCGCCGGCCACGCGGCTGCTGCCCGAGTGGAACCTGCGGGCCGAATACTGGATCGAAGGCATCGGCGAGGAATACGGTGCGGATACGAACGAATCCGGCGTCTACCTACGCATCGCCACCGACCAGGTGCGGTTCTATCCGCTGGACGCAGCCCAGGTGACGGCCCACGCCGGGGGGGGGCGATACGGGACAGGCTTTTACCAGCCGAACGCCGCCGAGCCGATCCCGCTCGAAGACGTGCCGCCGCTGGTGTTTTCGGAGATCATGCGCGACGTGGACCTGTTCGTTGGCGTCGCCAGCATCGGCAACGACCCGACCTGGCAGGACGGCGGTCCGGAGGGTCGATACCGCGATTACTGGACCGAATACGCCTGGGGCGATCTGGCCGAGGCCGCCAAGACGCGAAAGGCCGTGCTGGAAGCGCTGATCCCGCGCCTGGCCATCGCCGACCGCTGCTCGTTCACCGACAAGTTCCTGGTCGTCCGCGGCGACCTGCGCACCTACAAGATTCACCTCGGCAGCGCCAATATCCTCATGGAACCCAACGATCAGTACCTCTGCATCGTCCCCGCCCGCGGTGCGGCCACGGCAGCCCTGGCCGGCGGCGCCGGTCGAGGCGCGAAAGCCGGGCGAATCTACCTGCCTTTCGAAGGCGACGAGCGCCTCGCCGTAATCCTGAGCAAGGCGCTGATGCTCGCCGAAGACACGAGGATCAAAGACCCGACCATTACGCGGCAGATCGGCGGGAACTGAGCCCGCACGCGAATGACGGCCGGAGCGCCGCCGCGCGCTCACGGCGCCGCGCCGGCCGGGGTGTTTTTCCCCGGCGGCACGAACCTACCCGGCCGGGGCCACGCCCGCGGCGCCTCCCCCGGCCGCCGCCTGCCGAGGGCGTCTTAACGTAAACCATTGCCTGCGTATCCCTTGCGCGATGGCGACTGCCCAGGACCGCCATGACCGAACTCCGCCGGCCTTCCGGTCCGCCTTGTGCCCATATCTCGGGCAGAGTCGTCGGCAAGATCGTGAAACCGCGGCTCGAACGAGTTCCAGAAAGAGGTGTACCATGACAACCGCGACGCTGACGGCAAGACCGCGTGAGGCAACCGAACGACGTGAACGCGAATACAGGACGGCGGAGTTTGATCCCCGACCGGCGGTGCAGCGGTTTCGGACCGCCAACCGCGAGTGGTATCCCGGGCTCTGCACCACGTGCGTCAACCAGAACGACTGCACGTTCTCGAGGTCGGCGGCTCGCCCGCTGCTGCACTGCGATGAGTTTGACGGCCAGACACAACCCCCAACTCGGATCCCGGCTGCGCGCCAGGATGAACGCCCGCGCTGGCTGGCGGCCAACCGGGAGTGGTATCCGGGGCTGCGAAATGCCTGATCGAAACGCGGAAGCTCACTTGAGCAACCGTGCCTACAGGGTCTAACCCCGCAACTGAACGTCACGGCGTGGGCAGGGTGTCAGGATGATTCGGGAAGGGCGTGGTTTCAGTTGCGCGGCGGCCTTGGTCGCGAGATACCATAAGACGCCCATGTGCGGCTTCCGCCCACGCCGCACGGCCTCCGCCCGCGCTGCCCGGCTTCAGC